>JBDUAM010000089.1:0-4088 GCA_040004655.1 Chthonomonadales bacterium
AATCTACTCTGGGCGCTATTGACCTGCGCCGAATTCAAGGTGAACCACTAAATATGCTTTATGTCAAAAGGTATCTGCGACGATATGGCATCGCACTGTTTCTGGCTGGAATTGGTGTTGCGATCTACTTTGTAGCATTTGATCTGCCGCGCAAAAACAGGCTATACGGGCCTGAATCCGTGCAGACCACCGGAACAGTAGCATCAAAATCATCCAACAACGTTGGTAGGCGCCCTGCTTATCTGGCTGACATCTCTTACAAGGACGAAAAGGGATCTGAGCATTCGGTCACCAATTCGTACCCGGAAGACGACTGGAATGCCCTGAGGGATCATGCGCAAGTCACGCTTCGATATGTAAAAGCCGACCCAGATACTGCTGCAGATGTGATGTCAATGAACGGTCGAAAGCCAAATATGGTTCTGGTAGTAGTTTTGCCATTACTGATGATGATCATTGGATTTGGCATGTGGAAGAGCGAGAAGTTGTCGTAAGAATTTCCGTTTCAAACGGAACATCAGGTAAACCATTAGTATATGAGCGAGTATTCTGAGCTGAACCAAAAAGGGTGCAAGCCCGACGAACATAAGATCCACCGCCGCCTATTCCTTCAGGGGATGATGGGCGCCGGCGCGTCTTCCATGTTTAGCTGGAATGGGTTGTTCTCGTTGCCGGAGATTGCGGCCCAGGCCAAGAAGGAGCAGAAGCACTGTATTCTGCTCTGGCTCTGTGGTGCCCCGAGCCAATTTGAGACCTGGGATCCGAAGCCCGACAGCATCTATAGCGGACCTTTTCGTAGCATTCCCACCAAGATTCCGGGTGTCCACTTCAGCGAACTGATGCCGAATTGCGCGAGTATCGCGGATAAGCTGGCGGTGGTTCGATCCATGAAGACCAAACCGAGCGAGCATTTTCAAGCTATCGACATGCTTCAGCGCGGCGCGGAACCGCGCGTGCCGTTTGTGCGGCCGACCATCGGCGCCGTTCTGGGTCAGCAGTTAGGCCAGCTCGACAGCAAGATTCCAAACTTTGTTCTGCTTGACCCATGCCCGGAAGGCAACGAGTACAAATCGTTCAAGGCCGGTAACTGGGCCGGATGGCTCGGGGCGCAGTATGGTCCGGTGCGAGCGGGTGGGGAGTACAAACTCGCCGATGTAAATCGCGTTGCCGATATGTCCACGCAGGACTTTGAACAACGCGAAGGCCTGCGGAAATTTCTGACCAAGAAGTACCAGAATGACCGAAACAGCGCCGCGGCGGCCTCTGAGAATGCGATCTTTTCCCGCGTCAAAGGCCTTATGAGCTGCGCCGACCTCTTTGATATCGACAAGGTCGCTCCAAAGGACAAAGAGAAGTACGGCCCCGGAACCTTCGGGATGCACACGCTGATCGCGCGGAATCTGGTGGAGAATGGCGCGCCATTCGTGATGGTCTCCAACGGAATGCCCTGGGACTGCCACGTTTTTCAGCACGAGATCTATCAGATGCTGGTGCCGGAAGTCGACCGAATTATCTTCCACCTCATCAACGATCTGGAAGAGCGCGGCCTGCTGGACAAGACGCTGGTCGTGATGATGGGCGAATTTGGTCGAACGCCATGGCTCAATCCGAGTAGAGGGCGCGATCACTATCCGGATGCCTGGAGCCTCTCGATGGCGGGTTGTGGAATCAAGCGGGGCGTGGTGGTCGGCGCGACGGATGCCGACGGCGTCGACGTGGTGGAGAAACCGTTTAACGAGAAAAACCTCTTCGCGACCATCTATACCGCGCTGGGGCTTGACCCCTATGCCGAATATGAGGACCCGGAACTCGCGATATTCCACCGAGTGGAAGAGAACGCCGAGCCGATTCGGGAGATACTCAAATGAGTTCAACCGAACCGATCTTTCGCCTGCCGGCGGACCTGAATGTGAAGTTGATCCATGCACGGGACATCAACCTGCCGACGGCAGCGCTTGCGCTCGACACTCATTCGGGCGGAAAACGGCTCTATGCCGGTTGCATGGATCGATGCGTGTATGAAGTCGATCTGGCTACCGGCGCGAAAACGCTGATTGGTAAGCACGAATCATACGTCAGTGGCGTTCGATATCTGCCAGCTCTGAGGCAAGTAGTAACCGCGGGATATGACGGCACCATCAAGTGGTTTGACGCTGCCAATCACAAGGAAATCCTTAAGGTAGACGCTCACAAGTTCTGGTCCTGGAAGATGCGCGTATCGCCAGATCAAAAATATGTTGGCACGGTGACCGGGCAGTACATGGCGGGTGGAATTAAGTATGAACCCGCCGCCGAGCGCGAACCAAGTGTCAAGGTTTACGAAGCAGAGTCCGGCAAGTTGAAGTGGAGCTTTCCGCACATTCCGCCAACACAATCGGTTGCGTTTAGCCCGGATAGTAAGCATATCGCGGCCGGTAATTTGATGGGTGAGGTGCGTATTTGGAACCTCGAAACTGGCCGGCAGGTGGCTACGTTCACAACACCCGATTTCACTTGCTGGGGCATCATCAAGAGCCACCTCTATATCGGTGGAATATTTGACATGACCTTTAGTCCGGATGGCAAGGATCTGCTGGTCTGCGGCATGGGTCCGATGGTCGACCCTATGGCCGGCAACGGTAAGCAGACCTGGCAGCGATTTGCATGGACGGAGAATCCGCTGAAAATGGTAAGCCAGATTCGCGTCGGGGATGCCGGCGCAGGACTGATGGAGACCATCAACTTCCATCCGGACAGCAACGCGTTCATCATGGCTGGCAAACTCGCGCAGGGCAAATGGAATACCGCGCTATTTGACGCCGCCAATGGACAGATGGTCCACTCTGTTGATGCCAAGATGCGGGTAACTGACTCCGTTTGGCTCGGGGGTGGGGCACAACTCGCGCTCAGCGGCGCGACGGGGCAGGGGAAGAAGTCCGACGGGAAGTATCCCGAATTCGGGCATATTAAGTTGTACGATGTGAAGCCACAAGCATAATTGCACCATGGGTGTCGGGTCTTGACTATTGAATAACGAGTGTTATAATACAGGCAGGAGAGAACTCTAATCGTGCTTGCCGCCATACCCCAATTGAAATGTGCGGATATTCAGAACTTCTGTCGCAAATGGAAGATCAAAGAGTTGTTTGTCTTTGGCTCTGTTTTGCGTGAAGATTTTCGGCCTGATAGTGATATTGACCTCATGTTCACCCTTGAATCTAACACAAATCTTACGCTAGAGTCGTGGATGCGCATGGAGTCTGAGTTGGTCGCGCTATTGGGTCACAAGGTCGACCTCGTGCCTCGTAAATCGGTGGAAGAGAGTGAGAACTACTTCCGACGCGACACATTCTTACCACCGCCGAACCTGTTTACTCATAATAACTTGAATCGGACTTTAGTAATCTGGTAGTAACTTAGTATATACATCGTTATAACATCGTTATTATTGTATAATATCTTCGGAGGTGAACCCAATGACACGAGTATTACAAAAGCACGGCAACAGCAAGGCGCTGGTCTTTGACAAGACCATGCTGGACCTTCTGGGCGTCGGCGAAGACGGCAAGCTGGAAGTTGAGATCAGCAACGGTCGGATGAACATTTCGGCATCCGGGCAACGAGTTTCCAACGACGAAATTGATGCAGTACTGGCAGAACTCAGACCAGAGTATTCACAGATGTTGAAGACTCTCGCGAACAAATGAGACCAAAAACTGTTCGGTTTCTCGACCTTGAGACCGTCCTCCGAATTCACTCGACCTCGATTACCCACGCAGGCGAAAACTACTTATTGGATCGAGGACTTTGTCAATGCGTAGTGACTATTAATGACGTCAATTTTGGATTATGCCCTAGCCAAACAAGTATGAAATCCGGGAGACACTCCAATTGAAGATTTCCATGTTGCTTTTTCTGGTAATCGCTCTTTGCGGCAATGGCCAAACGGCGACTTCAAAACGTTTGCTGAATCAAAATTCGGGTCGCAAGGGTTCTGTTTACGGTGAACATATTCCACGCGGTCGACTCGGGCAACCCGTTGGAGACTTGCTCTCCATCAAAGGCAAATTCATGGATGTTGCACAGAGTCGGGGAATGTTGTTTCGAGT
>JBDUAM010000102.1:0-4080 GCA_040004655.1 Chthonomonadales bacterium
GTTGCAGTACTTCGTCAAAAGAAGTTGACCCAATAAACTGGGCCACACTCCGTCGACTTAAGGCGGATGTAAATTCAACTCGGGTTACTGAAGCAATAAAAACGCTAATTTCCGCTATGCCACCCAAAAGCGTTCGTGCGTTTTCGGATCCAGCTTCCGACACAAATAACTTAACAAGGATGCTGGTATCGACATAGTAGGTGGCCAACTATCGGCGATCCTCAATGATTGTATCGGACAGGGGTTTCCCTTCTATTTCAACAAGAGGTATCGAAGACCAGTCAAAAGTGCTCTTCCGCGGCAACCGCTTCAATATCCCACGATCTACCAACCGCTGATAGATCGATGCCTTCGCGGCCTCGGGTTCCACAACTTCGGTTTTCTCAGCGATCAATTTGCTCAACTCGCAAAGCTGATCTTGATCAAGTTCATCCAGTTGTTCCACTATTCGATTTAAGGTTGTCTGCGACATAATTTGTTCCCCCCTTAATTTCGTATTAAGCCTATTTTATCAACTTGTCATTCCGATTGCAAGGGCACTTGAAAAAACTGCAAGCATACCCCTGACTCCACCACCATGTGGAACTCGCGTCGACCCCAGAATTTCTGTGAGCTCCGGAACCTCGTACACAAATTATCCGAGGCTCAGCGTACACCAGTTATCGACTTCTGGTTTTATCCACAACGTATATTGCAGCAGCCGTAGCCAATGGAGTTTTTTTGCTGAGTTCTAAGTCAAATTGGGCATCAATTTGCAAACCTATGTTCAATAACGATTCTCTTACACCTTTTTCCTTGAGGCTTTTAGACACAGTTGCAATTACTTCGCCAATTCTATGCTCCCGTTCGCTTGACGACAAATCGTGTTCCAACGATCCGCCATATTTCACTAGCAGAGAATCTAGCATGTCTTGGTACACACGAACCTTGCGATCTGTCGGCGGCGGGTTACTTCCAGCGTCGATGATTACCATAGTCTCTGCGGTAGATATTTGAGATACCTGTGGCTGCGGCGGAGGCGGTGATGGAGCATTAGTTTGTGGAATCGTGTTCCAATCTTTTGCACCATTTGGTGGGGTTGGTTGCGACGTTTGAACATAATCTTTCCTTGACGAATCACAGCCTGAAACCATTAACGTCATTACCAAACAGGCTACTGGCATTTTGACCGCAGCGATTGCAAATAACTTCATCTCCGTCTTCATGCCCTATCCTCAACTTTCTTTTCGTTCAATCAACGCATCGGCAAGAACTTCCATGTTGCATTCGGTTTTGCAAGTTAAACTTCGGATCAATTAGAAAATAGATGCGGGATTGTTGGATTTCAGTTTATTCGGGCTCAACCTGAAAAAACTGCAAACATACCCCGCTCTCCACCACCATGTGGAACTCGCGTCGACCCCAGAATTTCACCTCAAGTTTGCCTACTCGGGCAGAGATGCCTTTGTATTCTTCATACAACGCGTCAAGATCATCCACGCCGATGCTGAAGCTGGTGTTATCGGCCCACACTTTGTTGTCGTTTTGCATGAGGTTGAAGATCACTGTCCCACGTTTAACCTGTGCCATCGTATCGTTCTTCCACACAACCTCAAAGCCCATTTCGGTGGTGTAGAACTTGATTGCGGCGGCGATGTCGGGCCCGGCCGGGGTGTGCGGCGCGAGAGATTTGAATTCGGCGGTTTTCATTTTGATTTGGTCCTGTAAATCGGTAGTTTGAAGTGGTATATTGGTGACAATTATAACCCCAAATTGACCAGGATTTGAACCGCGTTTCGTGAGCGGTCAAATCATTGGCTCGAAAGCAACCTGATGACCTCGCTGTTTGCCATTACTTGTTTGTTGATTACCTCTCCATCGCCTGGAGTTGCGCCGCCCGCGGTACAGGTAAAACCAACTGCCAAACACGCCGCCTCGGTCAAATCTCCGTTTCCAGAAAAGTACCGGGTGATGAAGATGCCTTCTGGGAAATTCGAATATTGTTGGTTAGATACTCAAACTATAATTGTTGCAACTATTACCCCTGACAACAATACTCAATTCAGAACGCTTCCTGCAAAATCAAGTTACGCAAAACTGTGTCAGGCATTACACCAAGTCTCACTAAAAGGGCCCGATCTACCTCAAATCGTAAGTGCGGGCAAAAACCTTACGGCTAATTATTACGGTCGATATTATGTCGTCTACCGAAACAACGGGCAACGGGGCCCCGATATTGAATTTTACCACGCGGACATTTGTTGGCAACAAGATCACACAAGAGCCGTTCACACATTTTATGGCACGAACGGTCGGTTACTTGACTACGGCGATGTTAACCTGCTCACATATCTTAACAATAAATCCCCTACAGAGACGCCAATTGATAACTCCGCTTCAAATCCATTGTTCGTTCTGCGTATGGTGATAGACAGTGCCATTAGCAAACAATTTGTTTGCGTGTTGAGCCACCCATTCACCCACAAAAGTCTATCAAAAGTTGATAATTTGACTCAAGAGGTGTGGCTGTTAAAGAGAAACCTGGACAATCTCGACGGACCCACGCAAAAAGTCGTACTCAGAGTTCCCTGCGGTGACTACGGTAATACCAAGTTCTCACCAGATGGCAAACGATTTTTCTTGTGGTCAGCCCGTGAGGGCCACCAAATCGGGAAAATGTATCTAGGCAAAGTGAGTGACGGTAGCCTGAAGCGGCTCAAATTCATTCCTCGCAATTTGAGTGACGATACGTTGCAAACGATCAAATGGAAACCCGACAGCAGGTCCATCAGCCTTGCCTGGAACGGATATCTCTACGCCTTCCCCGTGAATTAATCAAATGAGAATTCTAACAGTCAATTTCAAAATCAGCATTCTGTTGGCATCGTTGATGCCGCTCTTTGTTCTTGGGGCGAGTACGCCAGCCCGCGCTCAAAGCGCGCACGCGACAATGACGAAGATTCCAATACTGAAGTCTCCGTTTACGGCAAAGCATAAAGTAATGAAGATGCCGCCACACGACACATACAGTTATTGTTGGGTGGACAATTCAACTGTATTGCTTACCAAGGACTACGGGACTGATCATTGGCGTTGCGTAACTGTGCCTTCCAAGCCTAAATATGCGAAGCTATGCAAAGAAATCCGAGCTCCTTTTCCTAAGGGGGATTGGTATCCTGAACTTTACAACGCCAGTCCAAAATATGTCGAAGCGAGAACGTTCCGACATAACTGGATATTATCTCCTAACGGAGACAGAGGTCCGGATCTTTATGGCTATCACTCATACATGGGCTGGCGTGCTGACGGACGGAAGGCAATACGTGCGGAATGGAACAGCGCGACGTCCTTCATACACTATTGCGATGTCAAGTTATACACATATGGGAGTTCGAAAAGTATTTCTGAGGTTCGGGTCGCAAATAACCCGAAACAAGAACTTTTCGTGTTTCAAGCGGCATTGGCTTGCTGCATAGACCAGCAGTATATTTCCGTTTTGAGCGAGCCCATAATTCGAGAACGGCCCGACCAGGACTATGATCGAGTTTGGCTCTTGAAACGACGCTTGAGAGACCTCAATGGTCCCACGCTAAAAATTGAGATTGCGCTTCCTGAAAAGGGGCAATGTTACGGGTCAATTTCACCTGATTGTAAGAGGTTCCTACTATGGTTCATACCAAAACACTCCACCGTCAGCACATTCTATGTCGGTCGAGTGGAGGACGGGAAGTTAAGCCTGCAAATAAAATGTCCAACTGATATTCAATTGCAAGGCGAGGTGGATTTGAAGTGGAAACCTGGCAGCAATTCCATCAGCCTTGTCTGGAACGGGTATCTCTACGCCTTCCCCGTCGACTAACAAACCCACAATCATCACCGACCATCGACTCCCAATCGATGCTCCGTAGTCACGATATTCCCATCTTTATCCGTCACGGCGAGATGAAACACTGTCGGCCGTGGCGACGGCAGTTCCACAAACACCCGATTACCCTCGACCTTCGCCGGGACGGACTGCCAGAGCCTGTCCTGCCATTTGCCGGAGTCGTTGGTGAAGTAGAGCTCGGCCTTTGCCACGTAGGCGGACTTGTCAAAGTGGGT
>JBDUAM010000054.1:0-4073 GCA_040004655.1 Chthonomonadales bacterium
GGGTTATCCGGACATGAAGAGCCTTACATCGTTCAGGGTAACAAACGAGTTTTGGAACCATGCATGTGTTTCAGCATCGAGCCAGGCATCTATCTTCAGGGTAAATTCGGGGTTAGAATTGAGAATATTGTGCATGTCGTGGATGATGGCGTGAAGTCAGAGAACGTGATGCCGAGTTCAGACTTAATGGTGGTGAGTTGATGGCCAGATGTCGAGGCGGACAAATATGATTCCACGCGCTCTTGGAAAACTGCTTGACGGGCAACATCTTACTACAGAAGAAGCCGGTCAGGTGATGACCCACATCATGCAAGGCGGGGCTACGCAGGCGCAGATTGGCGCGCTGCTCGGTTCTCTGCGGACAAAGAAAGAGACTACCGATGAGTTGGTCGGATTTGCGACCGCTATGCGCGAACACGCCATAAAGGTTACTCCGCGAAAACGCCCATTGCTTGATACCTGTGGAACCGGCGGTGATGGCGGAAAGACATTCAATATTTCTACATGTGCGGCTTTTGTTATCGCGGCATCGGGAATTGCCATTGCCAAACACGGTAACCGGGGAGTTTCTAGCAACTGTGGATCGGCGGACGTTCTTGCAGCGCTCGGAGTTGATCTGTCGTTAAGCCCGGAAGCAATTGCAAAATGCATTGACAAGGTTGGCATAGGATTTATGTACGCACCGACTCACCATCCGGCGACTGGCTATGCCGCGCAGGCTCGTAAAGAGATGGGCGTACGGACCGCGTTCAACCTTCTTGGTCCGCTGGTGAATCCGGCTGGCGCCACACGACAACTTGTCGGCGTTTTTGATCCGGATATGTGTGAGAAGGTTGCGGAGACGCTGGGTCGACTTGGTTGCGAGCGCGCGATGGTTGTACACGGCATGGACGGTTTGGACGAGATTTCGACCATTGGTCCGACCAGGATCGCCCATTTGCAGCAGGGTCGCGTGAGTATTGAGACGAGAATTCCGGCGGAATTCTTTGTTGTGCCGTCCAATATCGAAGATATTAAGGGAGGGGATACAGCGGACGAGAATGCTGATATCATTGTAAATATCCTTCAGGGTGAAGCTGGTCCGAAGCGAGACATTGTCTGTGTGAATGCTGCTGCGGGACTGATACTGGGCGGCATGGCTGAAGGTTGGCGAGATGGTCTGAACCTTGCTTATCGACTCATTGACAGCAAAAAGGCGATCAACGTGTTGCAGAAGCTGGTCGACTTTACGACGGATCCAGAAAATTCGGCTCAGCAGGCAGCTGCTCAGCAACAATAGGAAATTATGAGCGTACTATCCCAGATTCTCGCGGACAAACGGAATGAAGTCGATTGCGCCATGCGCCGGGTTCCGTTGGCAGCAATTGCCGAGCAGGCTCGCGCCGTTAATCAGCAGCGAGACTTCAAGGCTGCGCTTTGTCGACCTGGTCAGACAAACCTGATTGCGGAAGTCAAGAAGGCTTCGCCCTCAAAGGGAGTGATTCGGGAAGATTTTGACCCCGTTGAGATTGCCCGGACATATGCAGCTCATGGTGCTTCCAGCATCAGCGTCCTGACCGATGAGAAATACTTTCAGGGGAAATTGAGCTACCTTTCGGAAATTCGCAAAGTGGTTGACGTCCCGCTTTTGCGCAAAGATTTCATCATTGACCCCTATCAGATTTTCGAGGCTCGGGCTGCTGGCGCGGACGCCATTCTTTTGATTGTAGCGGCGTTGACGGTTGACGAGATTATTGAATATCTGCGACTTGCTACCGAATTGCACATGGCGTCGCTGATTGAGGTTCACGACATTGAAGAGACGCGTCTTGCGATAGAGGCGGGTGCGGAGATTATTGGGATCAATAATCGAAATCTTCATACGTTTCGTACCACGCTTGCAACTACGGAAGAGATCATGCCGGTTATTCCTAACGGGGTGATTTCTGTGAGTGAGTCGGGTATCAATTCTCGAAGCGATGTGGATCGATTGGAGCGAATACGGGTGAATGCCATTCTGGTAGGTGAATGCCTGATGCGACAACCGGATATCGGTGTTGGAGTAGACAATCTTTTGAATCCGGTTTTGCAGAGTGTTTCGAGTTAGCTGATAGTCAATGTGTTCAAATCCTAGGACAATGCGTGCAACAATCGCTGCTCGTATTTTGGCCGGTAGGAGTTGGGAATATTGGATGAACTAGAAAAGTTTCGCCTGAACGCGGAGATGGTTGTGCAGCAGATGCGCCCTCTGAGCGGACTTCCATTTGATTACGATGCTGAGTCCGTGGAATGGTTAGATGGGTTCATCAATCGTCAGCGAACCCGCGAAGATCTTAACGACGCGAAATTCAATGGCATTGTTAGTTGCGCCGGTTCTTACGTCGGAGAGTGCATAATACGTAACTACGGAGGAGAGTGGCGTAGGGATGAGAATGGCTGGGGCGTCTTCTTCAATGATACAAATGTTGCCTACCCCTTCAACAAAACGAGCAAGCAGTTTGAGTTTGGCGAAGAAGATTCAATTTATTATTTCTACATGACGATTCCCACCTTGTTTGGTGAAGGATCACCAGCGTTGGAAGGGAAAGAATCCCCGCTAAATACGAAGCCAAAGAAGCCACGATGGAAGTTTTTGTAACTATGTAAACCATTCGCTGGCATGCGACCGTGCGGTCACGCCGTAAATGGTATCATATTGTAAAACCGGTGGTACTGAATTTGCTTCCCGATAATGCCTGCCAGTAATGAAGTCCTTCTTATCCGTTCACGAACTCAACCAACATGTCGGATTCTCAAACACGAATAAAGATCTGCGGGATTACTAATTCCGATGACGCCAAATGTACCTTCGATGCGGGCGCAGATTATCTTGGCGTCATTCAAGTTCCATCCTCTCCTCGATACGTTTTCTCAAAGAAAACTGTAAGCGCTATTATCGAAGCGGCTGGAGATGTTCCGGTTGTTGGTGTATTTGCATCTCTCGCTGATGCGATGTGTTGTTCGTACCGAACGCTATTTTCGTATTATCAGGTCTATGAGATTGACACTGATATGCAGCCCGATCGCCCGTTGATCTACTGTATTCGGGCAAAAGATAAATCCAGTGTTGACGGTGCACTCGTGCCTTCAACTACCGAGTATATTCTTCTCGATACACACGCGCCAGATAAGTTTGGCGGATCTGGGCTGGTCTTTGATTGGTCCCTCTTTGAATACGCAAAATCCAAGATTAGCTTGCCGGGATTTCTTGCGGGAGGGTTAACTCCTGATAACGTGAAGTCTGCAGTCGATGCGGTTAATCCGTTTGCGGTGGATGTATCCAGTGGGGTGGAGCGGTCGCCGGGAATAAAGGACCACGCTAAAGTCCGAGATTTTATTCAGGCCGTACAAGGCCGTTAGGTCGTCCATTTCCCGGCTTCCTTATGAGCAGGTACAATATAGGCAATCATCAGTTGCCCCTGCCTGAAATTTAGCCATATTGGAAGCGCTTGCATGTCTGTAATTTCCGAAAACCTGCCAGACCACCTGGGACACTTTGGTGAATTTGGCGGTCGATTCGTACCTGAAACCCTCGTCCCTGCACTTGATGAACTGTCCGCCGAGTATGATCGTGCAAAAGTCGATCCGGAATTCCTTGAGGAGATTGAACTTCTCAATCGCGACTATATTGGTCGACCAACTCCTCTTTACTTTGCTGAGCGATTGACAGAAGAACTCGGCGGTCCTCGCATTTACGTCAAACGTGAAGACCTCTGCCACACGGGCGCACACAAGATTAATAACGCCATCGGTCAGGCTGTTTTGGCTCGGCGAATGGGTAAGAAGCGCATTATCGCAGAGACGGGCGCTGGTCAGCATGGCGTCGCGACGGCCACGGCTTGCGCTCGATTTGGCATGTCTTGCGAAGTGTATATGGGTGAGGAAGACATTCATCGACAGGCGCTTAATGTTTACCGAATGAAGTTGCTCGGAGCGAAGGTGATTCCGGTTACGACCGGTACACGTACCCTCAAAGATGCAACCAGTGAAGCCATTCGTGACTGGGTGACGAACGTTCGCGACACGCACTATATTATTGGATCTGTTGTTGGTCC
>JBDUAM010000368.1:0-4065 GCA_040004655.1 Chthonomonadales bacterium
GGGTGGCACGCCTTGCTTTTTGCGGACAAAAGTGAAATTCATTTGCCTTCAGCCTCATTAAACGGCCGAAGAAGGTGATACGTGTCCTCAACTCCTGGCGACGCTGCAGGACGAAGCAAGTCTTGAGGTTGCTGGGATGGACGCAATAGCCGGGTTTTCTGTCTCTCATACGCAAGTCGAGTCTCAATAATTCCAACGCAAACACCCAGATGTCTCAAGATATCTTTGTTTGCGACAGCGTGTCGCCACGTGGCCGCGAGGTTCTGGAGAAACAGGTATTCCTCTCGTCCACCAAGGCGTGCCAGTTCGCTGAGGAGCCCGTAGGTAACACCTTCGTCCGGATTGGCCCGTTCAAAATCTCCTCTCAATTCTTGTTGAAAGATGTGCCGCTGATTCCCGCTTAGTGATCTGAAATCTTCCGAACTTACCTCTTTCAACAATCCGAGAACCCGGAATTGTAGTTCCGCTCTCGCCTGTTTATTCATATTCAGGCCAAGGCATTCAATCGCGACCGCAATGGACTGTGACGGCTCATCAATCAAGAATCGGCGTGTGATACGATTCGAGATGTACCGACGCCTGACAATGACAAATACAATTGCCGAGATCATGCCAATTAGCATCCACCATGAATTTAAAATTGGGTCATATTCATCAGCCGGATCATTAAATACGATTGATAGCGCTAAAAGAAACAAAAGTGCGATTATTGGCAAGATTGACCATTTTGTGATATAGAAGAACACACGCTCAAACGTCAGCCTTTGAGATAACCTGATTCGGCGAATACGGGCTGGATTACCGGTGTGTTTGGAGTATGCGGGCATGTCTACGCATCCGATCCCGGACGAGGTTGGGTCGGCTCAACATCCACTATGGGCCGAAGCAATTGATCGGTGTCTTCCAACCCTGGGGAACTAGCGGGACGAAGTAGGTCTTGATCCGGTTGGGAAGGGCGCAGAAGCCGGGACATCTGGCTACCTTCTCTCATCCGCTGTTCCATTTGAGCCAACCGAACCCTTGCGTGCTCAATTATATTCTCTCGGGGAGAATTTATTCTTGCCAACCGATCAAGGGCCCGGCAATCTGTCTTATCTCCGTAACGGCTCAGGCAATCTATCAGCGATGTCAGAAACTCGTCTGTCAATCCATGTAAGATCAGGTCACTTGATATGTATTTGCGAAGCCTTAAACGGTGCCTATACGACAATTGAGAAAATTGACCAGACTCCATAGTCCTGAAATAGTAGATAAGTTTGTCTCTTAGTTTTTGTTTGGTAACTTTCCCGAATGCCAGCTCCATGGCGTCCAAAATGTCATTCACGATTCCCAGGAGGTCCTCATTCACCAGGTCATTTGCAAGTTGTTCGTTTGAACGCTTAATTCTCCACCAAATGATGGCCACAAGAATGGTTAGCATCCAAAGGGAAATTAGAAGAACACGACTGTCAGTATCATTTGGGATGTCCATCATCCAAACGCATAAAGCTGCTATCGCAATGATTATTAACAAGAAGAATATCGGACGGGCGATATCCCGCTTAAATTTCTCCTGTCTTAACCGTACGGCAGCAATAATTGGCGGAGGTTTTATGTCCGATTGCGTTAACGGTTCTGAAGGATCAATTTTCAACCGTAGTACCCCTCATTCAACTACCCATCCGACCCCGGACGTGCGGGTCGACCCAGTTCGAACATGCTGTCCGCGTTGGCGCGTGCGTACCAGTCGCCGCTCATCCGGGAGATGTACTCTACCTTTAGCGGGTCGATCTTATCGCCATCCATGACATGTTTTGAGATGTGGAACTTCACTACTTCCCCGATGACATAGTTCGCGGAGAGCGGTTGGCCACCATGGTTCACCACTTGAAACAGCCTACATTCCATCGCCAATGGGCACTCGGCGACGATGACAGGTCTCACATCAGCTGATGGCTCTGGGGTAAATCCAGCCTTCTCCCATTCGCTGACACCTGCGGGGTACTCCGCGGAGGTCTGGTTCATCTTCTCCCGAACGTCATAAGTGACAATGTTGATGGTGAACTCGCGAGTCGCCTGAATGTTGACCAGCGTATCCTTCGGTTTGCCGTTGCGATCGGAGACGGGGGAGATGCAGACGGATGGGGGATTCGCGCCGCCAGCCATGAAGTAGGAGAAGGGCGCGAGGTTGGGAATGCCCTCCTCCGAGACGGTCGAGACAAACGCTATGGGGCGTGGCGAGACGCAGGTTAGCAGCACGCCATAGAGCTCCGGGATGCTGAGGTCTTTCGGGTCGAGTGTGATCCGGGCGCTGCTGCTCATGCTTCTTGCTCCTGATTTGTTGTTATTTTCGGGCTGTCTGCTTCTTTGGTCGCTTCGTCACGCCGCCTCTGAATCTATCGCCACTCACGAATGGATTATGGTAGTCCATGTCATTGTTGGCAGTCGATACGGCCTCTGGCGGCACAACCTGCGAAGCCTCGTCATGCGCGTCGACAAAGCCGATATGCAAACCGTACTTACCATCCGGTGGAAATGGTGTATACGTTCCTCGACCCCAGGCCTTGCCGTCGGCATATGCCTTGAAATGGGCTAGTTCACTATTACCCTTTACGCCGATCTCACCCTGAATGGTCCCTACGAACCCGCGCCCACCTGAACCGGTCTTCAGATCAAACTTCCCGTAGAACTTGATGGTACGTTCGCCGTTGGCATCTGCGATCAAGCGCGCATTGAACGCATGCTTTCTGATCTCAGAAGGTCGCCACATGTCCGGCGTGCCGCGAACGTCATCCAGGAGATGGAATCGCAGCAGCCTCTGGGAGAGCGCCGCAGGCATTTTTACTACACCGTTGGCATCTGCCTTCACGGTCGCCAGATACATCAACTCCTCCGGATAGAGCCAGAGAAAGTCTCGACCCACGCCGTGATTCAGTCCCCAGCAGTGCTCCGGCAGCGGCCAGATTCGAGCATAGACTCGAACCACTGCGGCACCTTTCGGCGGCTGCTTTGAGAACGACGAATTCAACTCCTCCGCAGTGATCGTGACCGGTTTCGGTGGATCGGCCTTGTACTTGGCCAGGCAGGTGTTGATGAACTTCTGAATGTCCTCGGGGTAGTGGTCATTCGTGAAGCCGTAGTTCTTGCCATCCGGCCCGAGGATGTACATCCCCTGAGGATCCATGCTGCTCGCCATCTGCTTTTTGTGTGTGGCGTTCTCATCTCGATTCATCGCGGCGGTAAACCACTTTTGTGATGGCGATGGTCGAAACTGAAGTTCCTGCGTGTTGCCTGTTACGGGGATGAATTCGTTCTTCATCCGTTCGATGATCTTGTCATCCTGAAACGCAAGCCGACGGCCGCGTTGTCCGTTGTTTCAAGTGCAGCCCTGAGGGTTACCCACCATGATCCAGAGGAATATCGGTTTGCCTGCCTTCACCGCTTCCTGTCGCGCGCGCATCAAATGAGTCCGCCAGGGGACCTTCAGCCATTTCTCTTCCTCCGGCCTCGGGAGGGTCTTTTTTACGAGTGCGTCAAGGGTCGGTGGTTTTGCCTGCGGCTTCTGGGTTCCCGTCAACAACAGTGCGACAACAGCGGAGAACATGGTTTTCGCTTTCTCTTCAGCGCCAACTGAAGGAGTAATTGGGGTCCTCGATCTCGAGTGCGGCTTTGGTCATTTTGAGCGGACGGAATGTATCAAGCATCACCGCGAGCTCCTCCGTTCGTGTCTTGCCGAGACTGGCCTCGACGGCTCCCGGCTGTGGACCATGTGGCAATCCACTCGGGTGCAGTGTCATCGATCCGATCTCGATTCCCTTGCGACTGCCGAACTTGTCGTTGCAATAGACGAGCAGTTCGTCGCTCTCCAGGTTGCTGTGATTGTACGGCACGGGCACCGCGTTTGGGTGGTAGTCGAGCATGCGCGGCACAAACGAGCAGACCACGAAGTTGTGGGCCTCAAAGGTCTGGTGAATAGGCGGCGGCTGGTGGATTGACCCGGTTATCGGCTCGAAATCCGCGATGTTGAACGCCCACGGGTAGAAAAACCCGTCCCACCCGATCAGGTCAAAAGGATGGAACGGATAA
>JBDUAM010000216.1:0-4038 GCA_040004655.1 Chthonomonadales bacterium
CATCTGGCACGGGCTTAGTGGTGAACGGTCCGCCCTGCGGCGCGGTCGGAAGGTGGGTGATGACATGATTGATCTTACCGAGTCTTCCGTTGCGAACAAGCTCGCATGCAAGTCGAAACTTCGGGTCAGAGCGCTGCTGACTGCCGGTTTGGAATACTCGTTTAGTTTTCTTCCATGTTTTGACAATGGCTTTACCTTCGTCCACTACGAGAGTTAATGGCTTTTCGCAATAGACGTCCTTACCGGCGTTCATCGCGGCGATGGCGATGGTCGAGTGCCAGTGGTCCGGTGTTCCAATTACTACGGCGTCGATGGATTTGTCGGCCAGGACTTCTCGGAAGTCTTTAATCTTCTTAGTATCGGGGCCAAATATCTTTGCGGCTTCATCCCGATGCTGTGGATCAAGATCGCAGACAGCCAAAACCTTCACGCCCGGCTTGCTCGCGATTCCACGCATGTCGCCGAGGCCCTGACGGTAGCCGCCTTTGCTTCCGCCAGGTCCGATGACGGCCATATTGATCTGGTCATTCGGACCAAATTTCTTCTGAGTCCATCCGCTGGTTTCCATCTCGGTGGCGGCGGATTCTTTCGAATACCAACCGGGCATCGCCGCTGTCGCAACTCCGGCTGCGGCCGAAGTCAGGAATGATCGGCGTGTCAATTCTGAATAGAGTTCACTGGACATACTTATACCTCCGTGGTGATTTGAGCAGATCTGGCCCCATTTTGGGGCCATGCTAATCGGATTTATCCGTCCGAGACTTTTGTACCGGCAGATTTACCCTTGTGCCGTCTTTCATGGTCATAAATATCTGGTCGAATTTGCTATCAAGCGTCATTCTAACCTTAACTGGTTTAGAGTCCGATGTCAATGGAGGAATTTCACCCTCGAGAATAACGGATGAGCTTGAGGAATCAGCCTCGGGCACGTGATAGTCATACATGGGTCTGGATGGATCACTATTCATGTGAAGAATTCTCTCTTCATTGATATAGGACGGATAAAGAGCTTTTAGAGTTTGCGGATACGCTGTTTTATCGACCTTGTATTGATCAATGCCCTTTTTAATTGTGGACATGTTGCTTTCCATTTCAGCAGCCTGCGTCGCAACGTGAATAGCCTGTTTGCCCAATGCAGAATTCATTACAACTACGATTAAGGCGATAAATCCAATAACAGCCACGCAGCCAAGTCCGACGCAGCCAATGGCGCCCCACTTCCAACATCCATTGTTTGCGGCCGGCTTTGGGGCCGGCGGTTCCTGCATAGGATAATTTTCCATTGATCCGAACTCCCTTTAGCTGTGATCTATTCGTGAATGACCGGATTGGTGAGCGTACCAATCCGGGAGATAATTACGTCAACCACATCGCCCTCTTTGAGAAATACCTGCGGATTGCGGAATACTCCTACCCCACCCGGCGTGCCTGTGGTGACAATGTCACCCGGCTCCAGAGTGATGCTGAGGGAGAGGTAGCTAAGAAGATAATTGATGCCAAAGATGAGGTTACTTGTGTTGCTCTTCTGCATCTCGAAACCGTTGAGTGTAAGCGAGATGTCAAGGTTGTGCGGATCCGGGATTTCGTCTGACGTCACCAAGGCAGGCCCAATCGGTGCGAACGTATCTGGCGACTTGCCTCGAATCCATTGTTTCTCGGCGGGATGCATCTGGATATCGCGCGCAGAGACGTCGTTCAAGCACATATATCCTGCAATGTAGGCGGGAGCATCGGCCTCAGACACCTTCTTGGCACGCTTACCTACCACGAATGCGAGTTCAGCTTCGTAGTCCACCTGCTCGCTTATGTCGGGCAGAACAATGGGTTGGCCGGGTGCGGCAATGCAGGTGGCAAATTTGGTGAAGATGATGGCTCGTTCAGGTATTGGTTGGTTCTGCTCTTCGCAATGGTCCTTATAGTTTTGACCGATACAGATGAGTTTCTGCGGATCGTCAATCGGTGCAAGAAGTTCAATGGAATCGGCCGGGCTCAACAGCGGTTCCGATCCACCCTTTGTGATTGCTGCAGCCACGGCGTCGCGTATCACCGTGTTCGTGTGCAAGCCAGCGGTAAGAAATGCCCGCATGGATCCGCCGCCATAAACTAGCCCGGGACCAAACGCAGAAATATCAACACTATTGCTGGCTGCATAGTCGGTGAGCGCAACGCCGATATCTACGATCTGCTCATCCACAAGCGCGCCAATTCGTACTTCCCCATTCCCAACAAATCGAACCAGTTTCATTCCGTTTCCAATCTAATCTTATTAATCTTCAACCTGCATGAGTTCGGGCTTGCTGTCAACTTGCCTTACCCTTGCACTAAATCCTCGTTCTCGAATCGTAGCATAATCATGCCCGGTTTCACTGGCCCAATACGACACGAACACGAGCGTATCTTTTCCTGTGTTCGCTACACGATGTGCGATTCCGGGTCCAACGGGATGCACCGATCCGGGCCGCATCTCTTCCACGCGGGTTACGCGGTCGCGGTCCATCAGCACGAGGTAGCCTTCCCCGGAGATTGTAACCTCGAGTTCTGGTCGATCTTCATCTTTGTGGTAGTGACCGCGAGTGAAGTAATATTCGTCGCCTACTGTGCCTGCATAGAGGTAAGTGGTGGCGAGTCCGACACCGCCCATCGTGCCTTCTGGAACCGGCTCGAACGCCTCGACATGGTATGCAACAATTGACTGATCGGTCCGCTCTCGCGCGGCCTCATCACGAAAAACACCTTTTAGGTCGGCAATGGTGCGGGCGGTGAGAACAACTTGATCCCCAGACAATTTGCCTGTTACGGGGTCGAAATGTACTGACAATCTGATCTCCTGACTTAGAATAATCTGCTGGCGCCATTGGCCGGCAAACAGGCGTAAACGCCCGGCTGAACTCCGATGGCAGTTTCATACTGCTTCTCTATGTTTTCAACAAATACATCGACGGCGTCTGGCTTCACGAGTGCAACCGCACATCCGCCAAATCCCGCACCGGTCATTCGTGCGCCAAATACGCCATCTTCTGCCCGCGCAAATCCGACGATAGTATCGAGTTCATGGCAACTCACGTTGTAGTCGTAACGCAGGGATTCATGCGATTCGTTCATCAGTTTGCCGAGCGCTTTCAAGTCGTTACTTTCAAGCGCCTCGATGGATTTCAGAACGCGGTCGTTCTCGGTGACAATATGGTGAGCTCGCTTGAAAACAGTTTCTTCAAGCAAATCTCGATTGGCCAGCAGTTGTTCAATAGTGACATCCCTCAAGGCGGTAATTCCAGGCAGTACCTGCTGCAGAATCGACACTGCTTTCTGGCAATCGGCGCGGCGTTGATTGTATTCTGAGTCGACCAGACCTCGGCGTTTGCGAGTGTCCATAATGACAATAGCGGCATCACTGGATGGGAATGGGATCAACCGGTAATCGAGTGATCGTGTATCCAGAAATAGAGCACAGGACTCGGCGCCATTTGAGGAGACAAAATGGTCCATGATCCCCACATTCACGCCAACAAACTTACCCTCGAATTCCTGGCCAAGTTTCGCGCGGATGATCGGGTCGACCTGAAAATCTCCGGCAGCTTCAATTGCCATGCTACTTGCCATCTGAAACGCTGCGCTGCTGGACAGGCCTGAACCAATTGGAACGGTGCTGGAAAAGACGATGTCCATTCCCTTAATGGGAAGTCCGTTCGCCTGAAGCGCGAGGATCATCGACTTGAGGTAATCGGCCCACTCTGCAGCTTCATCACGGCAGATGTCATCGAGAGTGAAAGTGTGCTCGGCATTTAGGTCCAGCGCGACCGCAGTTACCAAATTGTCCGGTCGGCTGCTGCCTGCGATTAACATCTCCCGATTGATGGCACAGGGCAAAACATAGCCATCGTTGTAATCGGTGTGTTCCCCAATGAGATTTACTCGACCGGGCGCTCTTACCCCAAATTCGGGCCGAAAACCAAACCGCGAGGTGAAAGCTTCTACGAGTCCGGCCAACCTCATGCGGGCAGCTCGGAAACGGTTACGCCTTTCGATTCCAACCAGACGAGA
>JBDUAM010000045.1:0-4029 GCA_040004655.1 Chthonomonadales bacterium
GTATCGAAGGGACTTCCGCCGTAGCCATAGATTTTTGCGGTTACCCCACCATCCGCATAGGTGACGGTTGTTGTGTTGTTAAAGGCATCGACCTGGTAGGTCGTGATGTACCCGAGAGCGTCTTGCAGCTTCGTCGCGTTGCCGCTCGCGTCGTACGTCGTTGTGGTGAATGCGCCCTGAGCGTTCTGGCGGGAGGTCTCCTGGCGGTTGGCGTTGTAGGTGAAGGTGTTGACACCGCCGGTTCCGGGGTCGACTGTTCCGGTCAAATTGAAATTAGCATCGCTGTTCTGGGTGGTCACCACTCCCAGTGCATTCACTGCAATCATGGCTCCCGGCTGGTAGAGGTAGGTCGTCACACCAATGCTGGCAACGGTCCTGTTCACCACCCGGTTTTGCTGGTCATAGGTGTAGCTTGTCCCATACCCATTTGGATCCACAATCCCCATTACCAGCGGCAACCCGTTCGGAGCGGAATACTGGTACTGGGTGTTGCATCCCGTGGGACCGGTCACCGTAGTGAGTACTGGTAAAGCAGGGAAGGTCACCGCGTCGTACGCAAACGTCGTTCTGCGCTGGGCCCAATCCTGAATGGACTGCAGGAGTCCAGACGAATAGCTAAGGGTAACGAAGCGTCCCACTGCATCCTGGATACTGGAAAGAAGTCCAGACGAGTAGGCAAGCGTGTGGGTGTTGCCAACCGGGTCTTGAATGTAGGTCGCGGTGGTTACGTTCCCGACTGTGTCGAGCGGATAGGCGGTCACGTATCCATTTGGGGTGGTCTCTTTCCAGAGGCTGTTCGGTACATCCTTCACCAGCGTATTGAAGACACCGGGCGTGCCGCACAGATAGTTTCCAGAAACCGCGTCGTATTGGTAGGTCGCCAGATCGCCGTTACCGTGGGTGAGGGTCACAACCGTTGGAGAGCCTGAAGCCTGAGCACGCAGATTGTGGCTGAGGGTTCTACCGTACCCAAACGGGCCGTTGTAGCTGTCAGACGCGTTGTAGAAGTAGGAGATATCCACATCCATGCCGGGAGAGGGCAGGTGGATTTCTGGGTCGATCTGGAGGTTCCCATCCAGCTCCGGGGCCGGGCGATATGCAGCGCATGGGAAGCAGGTCCCGTCACTCCCAGAATTGTCACCAATGCCAGAAGGCAGAGGCAACACCCGAAACCCAGCACGATCTAGATTGAGGAGAGAAATCATTTTCAAATACTCCATCGCCACGCAAAACGAGGCGCAACACCTTTTGTCACACCAAAGTCATCGGCACAACGTACTCATCAATTACCAGCCACTAGGGCACGCCTGCCTGAATTGATATTTGACCTGGTCCTGGAATAGCCGAGGTCTTCGTAGCAGAACCATAAACGCTCGAGGAATTGTCACTACATTTGGCTCCCACTGATCTATCGACAACGTACGTTTTTGTCCCAGTCGAATTGTGATAGAAATTGATAGAAGTACAATTACTCGTGATGGTGACACCTGTCTCCACGCATCTTACCGGCATACCCTTAAGCTGCCAAGTTGCTGAGTTATCGGTCACGGCCACTTGTACCGTATATGGTGAACCTGGCCCCGGGACGGCTGGCGGAACAACAGCTCCCGAAGATGGCGAAAGAACTCCAACAAATGGAATTGAAAGGAATCCCGCGGGAGACGCAGGCGGTGGTGGCGGAGGAGGGTCGCCACAACTGCCACCATTACCTGGTGGCGGACAATCGCCGCAGGCCTCATAATGACAATAGGTACCATTGTAAATACAACACCCGCATGGAGGAGGAGTGCACACATAACAATCAATAGGAGGACGAGGAAGTATTGGACCGCCACCTGGTAATTTTGGGTTATTGCTACCGCAACATTCCTTGATGTGGTCTGCACAACAGTTTCCGCACCTATTAACAGCAGAACTACATTTCTTTTCGCACAGGGCCAGACAAAAATACTCAATACTACAATCGATATCGCTGCACTTACCTGGTGGCAATGTAGTAACAGGCGGGCGAGATTGAACTGAAACTGGCCCAGTTACTGCAGCACTAATTGTTGGACCCATTCCCAGTCCACCAGCAATATTTGGCGCCATTCCTATGCTCATACCAACACCTCCAAAATACGACTTCGGTTCATCATTGCTGCAATTCCTGTTGAGCTAAATCTTGAGCTGCCGCTACCAATGCATTCACAGCCAATGCCGCACAATGCTCTTTGCCAAGAGGAAGTCCGCCAAGCACTTTCATCAAATCGTCTGGGGTTATACGGGTAGTGTCAGAAGCAGGTCGGCCAACTATCCATGTGGTGACAAACTGACCACAGGCAATGGCATTGGGGCAACCATATGTTTGGAACGATGCGGCTTCAATTCTTGACGGGTTTCCAGCAAGTTCAACAACCATATAGTGCCCTGCGCCGGGGACGCCAACACGGCCCGTGGCATCTACATGCGGTAGGTGTCCTAAATTAGTTGCATTTTGAGACAACGACTGTACAAGTAATGACATGACTAATCTACCAGAACTACTGTCAAGCGAACAAATAAGCAATTAGGTCAAGATGGCAATCCGAACCTATTGTTGAGTATATTCCACTTAACGGTGAAAATGATACAATAGTTGCAAATATTTTTGAAATTCCTTTTAGGGTCCCTGAATCGCGGCGTTTAGACGCATTGCTTTCCCAGGAGCAAGGAGCTCGAGTTGACGAATGATCAATCATGCATACCACCACCGTAGCAAGAGGCACAAAGCAGAGCTATGTACGGTGCATTGTTGCATGTGAACTTGGATCGTGGATTTCTCAACCTTGGACCTCAAAATGGCGCCTCCATTATTCGTAGATGCGCCTTTTTTGGTTCTTGCTGGCCAATAATGCACTTTCAGAACTGTGCCTCGCGGACTCCATACCCGCTTTCGCGACAGTCCAGTTTGGTCTATCTCTTCTCTTTTTCATACTCTGCCAATCGATTTCTATGCCTCGTGGAGCACCGCGGACTCGTTCGATCAATGGCCTTCTAAATATTGTGGGGCCGCGAGTTCAGGCTCGACGGAAGGAACTAAAACTGACACGAGATGGATTGTGCGCCCGGCTTGCCGCTGCGTCAGGAGGTCGCTGGGTCGCTAATGAACCGGATATATATAAACTCGAAAACGGCCTACGAAGTGTTCACGACGTTGAAGTCATGTTACTCGCGGAGGCGTTAGAATGCACCGCCAGTTGGCTATTGAGTTAATCTCAATGAGGTGGCGGATGTCATAGGCAAACTCGGGATATTAATCTAATACTTTGTCCGCATCCGTTTTTGGCCCAGGAAGGATTTCGTCATCGCTGTTTGCGGGGGTGATGACTTCTGACACGTTAGGGTCGGTCGACTTGGACTTGGGTTCAGCTTGTAGGCAACCCGCATCATAAACACTCACCACACAATACCCCAGCAAATATGGCTTCCTAATTTCGTCTGAACCGACTTCTTCTTCTGGCATGCTAATAATCCTTTCTTCAAGTGAGCCCATTAATGGCTCAATACTGCGCGAGCTGTTTGGTCAAGTCCCTGACTGTTTCGATTGGCTCAATGATTTGAACACTTTCCCCGCCCTGTTTTTGGTTATGCTGCACTTATAGTAAGTTGCCTCATTTTATATTGGCACAGGGTTTGCGGAGCTGTTCAATCCCAGAACTCAATAATCGGAACCATAGTTCGAGGTTTATTGTCGGTTACGATTTTATCTGACCCTTCGCCGGTCCTAGCAAATTTGCGCCTTCCGTATGTCGTCAAGAAGTAGTCAAATTCCTGAACATACTCATATTCTTTGCCTGAATATGCACCCAGTCCAGAAAGAACCTTGATATCACCAGTAGCTGATATTTCTAATGGCCAGGTCCCAGGCGCGCTTCCTATTGTGGGAGACAGAAAACTCCCGAATTTCGAGCTTAGGCGCAGCCCTTCCTTTGGTACTTCAAATACATAGCGGTTTATTACTAAGCACAAATTCCAAAATTCAATTGCTCGATTAATGTCCTTGTCCGG
>JBDUAM010000020.1:0-13651 GCA_040004655.1 Chthonomonadales bacterium
AGTTTGTGGCGATAGTGGGTCCTTCTGGATGCGGCAAGACAACGTTGCTAAACCTGTTGAGCGGTCACGACAAACCCACGTCAGGTGAAGTCGAGAGGCATGGTGTGGTCCGGCAGGTCTATCAGCAGGATGGGCTATTTCCGTGGATGACTGTTTCGCAGAACATCGCACTTGGGGTGGCTGAGTCGGAGCGAGCGACGGCCGTCTCGGAGATGCTGGCGCTCATTCGTATGGAGAGCTTTGGCGAACATTTTCCCCATCAGCTCTCAGGTGGAATGCGACAGAGGGTGGAGCTAGCCCGAGCGCTGGCCGGACAGTCGGATATTTTACTGATGGACGAACCATTTTCGGCGTTAGACTACATTTCGAGGCTCCGCATCCGCAATGAAGTTGCACACCTGATTCGTGAGCGACCAAGGACGGTGGTGCTTGTCACGCACGATATTGAAGAAGCCGCACAGCTTGCAGATCGGGTTCTGGTCCTCTCCGAACGACCCGCCCGAATTGTGAAGGAGCTGGTCATCAAGTTGCCTCGACCACGAGAATTGACCCACCCGGAAGTAGTGGGAGCCATCCACGACACATTGATGCAGCTCGGGCTAGAATCCGCGATTGCAAACTAAGGAGATTGCCATGTTACAGGGAGTTGAACGCTTAATCACTCAAGTTGAATTTCGGCATTCTGGCCTCACGGGTGCATCACCTGCGGAAGTCGAGTCAGCGATTCACGCGGCGGATTTGGCCACACTTTCCGCGACGGATGGGCATTTTGCCGGCGTCGCAAGAGACGGACAGACCATTAGACTCGCCAGAACCATTGGCATTCCGCTTCGATATTTCGTTGCAAAGATGTTTCACGGACCCATTCTTATTGCAGCGGATCGTATCGATACACTCTTCGACTGGTGCCAGGAGCAGAGAATCGGTTGGCAGTTTGATCCCATGTACACTCGCATGGTTCCGGCGCATTATCTCGTGGAGATTGATCAGATCGGCTGCCCGGACCCTGCCCCGAGATATCACCGATTTTTCAAGACGGAAGTCGAGACTGGTTCCAATGATCTTGATGAACTCGGAGCCAAATATGTTGGTGCGGCCTATCGCGCGCTGAAGGCATGGGTCGATCAGATTCCAGCTAACGAGACTATTGCGGTGGCGTTCTCTGGTGGTATTGACAGTTCCTCCGTCCTATTGATGCTGCGGAAAGCCATCTTGGATCGATGTGAGTCGCTGGATCGACTGAAAGCGTTCACGCTGAACATGGGTGACGGCAAAGACGCGGCGCAGGCGGAAGCGATGATGGTCGAGTTTGGGATGCGTGCCAACTGGGAAGAGATTCGGATCGATGACACGGACCTCGGACTAGAAGAGGCTATTTCCGTGATCGAAGACTACCATCCGTTGGACGTGGAGTGTGCAGCAGTAGCACTTAAATTGCTTGCAGAAATTCGTCGACGATACCCGACTCTGAAGTATCTGGTCGACGGAGATGGCGGAGACGAAAACCTGAAGTCATATCCACTCGAAGATTCGGACCTGACGATTTCCAGCATCCTCCGAAATCCGCTGCTATATCAAGAAGGGTGGGGCGCGCTCAACATGAAGCATAGTGCGACCTATTCCGGCGGACTTTCGCGTTCGTACGTTCGAACCTATGCTCCTGGCGCAAAGTACGGATTTGAGGCGTTCTCGCCGTACAGCGTGCGCAGCGCAATTGCCGAGTCGGTAAAATTCCCATTTGAACAGTTGTTGAACGGCTCCGTTGAGCGGCTCTACAGCTTGAAGGGTGACGTAGTCTCTCGCGGCGTGAAGCAGGTTACGGGCGACTCGATGCCGGTCCATCCAAAGCGACGATTCCAGGAAGGCGCAATCGGTGACAGTTATCGAGATTGGAAAGTCAGCAAAGCCGCATGTCGACAAATATTCCTTCGGCAGTGGGAGGATCGGTTGAAGTCGGCATGGGAAGCGAATAACCAGATGTCAGGCAACGAAATTCCCGACGGTACTCTGGCCGGTCGGTGATCTCCGTCTATCCCGACAGGGCAGCAGATAGAACACGCTGGATCCGAGAGCTGAGGGGACCTCGAAATACTCTCGATCCCGCGGTTCCCTACGCCTATTTCGTTGAGAATGAGATTGCCGCGGATGGCAGGTCCGTTCGGACTGGGATCATTCTCCTCACAAACCGTGAATGCCCGTTCACCTGTCTGATGTGCGACCTCTGGCAGAACACGCTGACGGAGGCGGTTCCGGCTGGTTCTATAGCAGGACAGATTCGGCTTGCGTTGGCCGCCATGGGACCTGTTGAACAGTTGAAGCTGTACAATGCAGGCAGCTTCTTTGATCCGCAAGCCATTCCCCCTGCCGAAGACGACGAGATCGCCCGATTGGTTCAGTATTACGAGCGAGTCATTGTCGAAGCCCATCCGGCATTTATTGGTCCGCGATGTATCGACTTTGCCAAGCGCATTGGCGGCAAGTTGGAAGTCGCCATCGGCCTTGAAACCTGCCACGAACCTACTCTCAACCTGTTGAACAAGAAATTCAAACTCTCAGATTTTCAACGAGCGGCCGATTTATTGAAAACAAACGATATTGATATAAGAACGTTTCTGTTGGTGCGTCCGCCTTTTATGTCAGAGGAAGAGGGGGTCGAGTGGGCATGCAAATCCGTCGACTACTCCTTTGATGCCGGTGCAACTGCCTGTTGCGTCATCCCCACTCGAGGCGGTAATGGCGCTATGGAGGCGCTCGCAGTTAACGGTGACTTCCAACCACCAAAGTTGAGGTCTCTCGAAACAGTACACGAATACGGATTGCAATTGAAAAGGGGACGCGTCTTTTCCGACCTCTGGGACATTGATAAGTTTTTTAAGTGTGATTGTCATCCAGGAGTTGCTACGAGACTGCGTAACATGAACGATACTCAGACTATCCCCGCGACAATTTCGTGTGTAGCCTGCGGTACAGCTTAGACCTGTGAAGAAATACGATATAGTTGTTATTGGTTCTGGATTTGGTGGAAGCCTGTTTTCGATGATTGCCAAAAGGCTGGGCAAATCGGTTCTTCTGGTCGAGCGCGGAAAACACCCTCGATTTGCGATAGGCGAAAGCACATCGCCGCTTGCAAACTTGATTATTGAGCAACTCGCAGACAAATACCATCTCCCCCGGTTGAAACCTCTGACGACTTACGGTCCCTGGCAGCGAACATATTCTGATATCGCCTGCGGGCTGAAGCGTGGTTTCTCTTATTTCTCGCACGAGTTTGGCAAGCCCTTCCATGATACGGATGACCATCATCGGCAATTGCTTGTGGCGGCCAACCCAAACTCTGAGACAGCCGACACTCACTGGTATCGACAGGATGTCGACCACTTCTTTCAGCAGGAAGCAATTGTTCTCGGCGTTGATTATTCAGATGAGACCGCTGCAAACCTTCTTGGAACTGATGACGAAGGAGTTTCTAGAATCAGGTTTTCAAAGGGACCAGTAATCTGGGATGTTGAATGCAATCTGATTGTAGATGCATCTGGTCCACGTGGCTTTCTTTCTCGGGAGTTGGGAATTCCAGAAGTCGAGTTGAAGGATTATCCGCAAACTGCAACGCTGTTCAGCCACTTTGAAGGAGTAGAGCGGGTCGAAAATCTACCAGATTTTGCCAATTGCATGAACGGCGAGGTCCCGTTTCCAGTTGACGATGCCGCCCTGCACCATGTTTTTGACGGAGGTTGGATATGGGTGCTGCGGTTCAATAACGGAATCACCAGCGCTGGTGTGGCGTGTGAAACCAGAATTGCCGAGAGGTTCGGTATGGCCGATGTTGAAGCGGGTTGGCATAGATTTCTAAAGTCACTGCCGTCGGTAGCAAAACAGTTTGCAAATGCAAAGCACACAAGGCCATTTATCTTCTCTCCGAAAATGACTTACAGGGCAGAACGGGTTGTTGGAAAGGGTTGGGCAATGCTTCCCTCTGCCGCTGGATTTGTCGACCCGCTGTTCAGTACTGGCATACCGCTAACTCTGCTTGGCATTGAGCGCCTCGGGGAAATATTGGGTGGTGGCAGTCGTCACCAGGAATTGGGTGATGGGCTGGCAGAATATGGACGGATTACGCTGGAGGAGATCGATTGGACGGCGAAGTTCATCGGCAACTGCTGTGCCGGGTTTAAGGATTTCCATGCCTTCCAGGAATACTCCATGCACTATTTCGCTGCAGCAAGCTATAGTGAAATGGCTCGTCGATTGCCGGGGGCCAATCGTGTACGGCGATATCTGGCTTCGGATCGACCAGATTTTGCGAAGAGCGTAGCCCGAAACGGCGACTTTATCCGATCTCGCAACACAAATAATATTGCCGACAGCATTCGCGCTGGCATCAAAACCATAAATATTGCAGGTTTATCCGATCCCGCAAAGCGCCAATGGTATGGCGTAGACTTGCAGGATGTCGTAAATGGCGCTGGTAAATTGGGGCTCGAACCAGCGATCGTCCGCGAATTGATAAAAAACTCAGATTGGGCCGACGGCTGCCGGGTATAAACAATGCGGCCTCACTCATGGACAAGAGCGAGGCCGTTGGATCAAAGGTGTTTTCTAAAACAATCCCGGTGGAAGTTGAACGCCGCCAGTTAGACCTTCCATGCGAACTCGTTCGGTCTCTTCGGCGGTCTCTTCGGCTTCTTTAAGGGCCGTGACAATCAGGTCCTGAAGCATCTCGACATCATCGGGGTCGACGGCTTCTGGTTTGATCGTAATGCTCAAGATTTTGCCCTTGCCGTTCACCACCACTTTTACTGCTCCGCCACCACTTGTGCCGACGATCTCCTGATGCTGCAACTCTTCCTGAGCTGCCATCATGTTGGCCTGCATGTTTTTCATATCTTTCATCAGTTTGCCCATGTCGCCCAAACCTCCGAAACTACCTTTGCCAAATCCTCTGCCCATGAATCTTCTCCTTGATGTGTTGCAGACTACTTCAAAACTTGTAAAACGGATTGATTGATTTCAGATTACCACTTAGTCTATCGAAGCTGGCTCTGCTTCAAGCTCGGTCATTACCAGCGCGAGAAAATCTGAATTGAGTTCTGGAACCGCTATTTCGGAAGTGGATGTCACCTTCGAATCAGATACTTTCTCTCCAGACTGATCAAACGACAAAGTGGTTTCATGTTCGCTCGGCGTTGAACCAGATTGATTACCAATTGCAGATTCGGAATCGACAGACAGAATACACCGTATCTTTAGATCATGCGGGCCGATCTCACCTGCGAGGGCAGTCTCCAACGCCTCGCGTCCCTTTGGCTTATCGGCGCGACTTCGGCTCCACTCATCCGGAAAAATCAGAACGACGTGCTTGCCGTCGATGTCAGAGACTACTACGGAATCCGTGAAGATTGACTTGGCCGATGGCGAAACCTTTTGAAGTCGCTTCATGACCCGAGGCCAGATGCGTCGCAGACCAGTAACATCTATGCCGTCTGTATATCGGGTTGGCGGTTCTGAGACCACGTCTTCAAGGATTTTGTCTGGTGGATCGGGCACAATCTCTTCAATTTCCACTGGAACCTTGGCGATTGGAGCCGGAGGCTCTGGTTTGGGGCGATCAACGTGCGTTGGTCGTGCTGCCTGAGCAATTGGAACGGTAGGTTGTGCCTGCTGGACGGTCGCCGGAGCAGGCATTAGATTCTGTGGTAGTATCGACCAGAAGGCGCGTTCGAGCAATAGTCGATGCTGGTTGGTGAATCGAAGTTCACGTTCCGTCTGAGCAAGGACTTCCAGCATAGCGAGCAATTGCGAATAAGAGAATTGCTCCGCTTGCTGTTTCAGGACTTGAAAACGTTCTGGCGTTGCGTCGGCAAGGGCGTCGTGTCTCTTTGTGCCGCGAGCGACCAGCAGATCGCGAAGGTGCATCTGTAGGGCAACAACGGTTTGGCGAACGTCTTTGCCAGAGTCCACGAGTTCGCCTGCCTTGATGAATGCAGTCTCCATATCATCTGACGCGACGACTTCCATTACAGAATCGAGCGCTTCTGGGCCGACAGTTCCGATGGAGGCATGAACGGCCTCGTTGGTCAGACCGCCCTCGGTGAACGCAAGAGCTTGCTCCAACAGGGAGAGTGAATCGCGGAAGCTGCCTTCTGCAGCAAGGGCCACCGCAGCAACTGCACCAGGCTCGTAAGAGATTCCCTCAGCATCCAACACGCGTTTGATATTTCCTCTGAGGTCGGCGGTGGTACCTCGACGAAAGTCCATTCGCTGGCAGCGCGATCGAATTGTTATTGGCACTTTGTGGATTTCTGTAGTCGCAAGGATGAAAATGACGTTTGGCGGAGGTTCTTCAATCGTCTTAAGGAGAGAGTCGAATGCTTTAAGCGAAAGGTCGTGGACTTCATCGATGATGTAGACTTTGTATCTAGCTTCGGCCGGGGCATACTTAGCGTTCTCGATGATCTTTTCGCGAACGTCATCAATCCCTGTCTCAGAGGCGGCGTCCATCTCGATGACGTCCATTGCCGTGCCGAGTCGAATTCGATTGCACATGTCGCAGGTTCCACACGGGGTCGGCGTAGGACCATCAAACGACAGGCAATTGAGCGCTCGGGCTACGAGGCGAGCAGTAGAAGTTTTGCCGCAGCCACGTGGTCCGCAAAACAAATAGGCATGTGCAATTCGCCCGGATCGTATGGAGTTCTGTAGAACCGTGGTAATGTGATGTTGACCGATGACTTCATCGAACGATTGGGATCGGTATTTGCGGTAGAGTGAGAGATATGCCATGGCGGTGGGTGAGGGATAAAATCCTTACGAAGGTAGATTCGTATAACACCGAAACGGTTGTGTTTCTGACTGGATGGTTTACGAAAAAGAGGCTTTGCACGACCCCGACCAAGAGTATCCGCAACACTCGGGAGTCATCCTTAATGCTGCTGCCTTCCGGCCCTGACATGGTTCGGTTGCTCGCCGATGTGCGGTTCCCGACCGGAGTCGTGCAAAACCTCCGCGAGCCAGCTAAATCAATGAAAACAGACTGTCTTCAAGGCTTGCGGGCAGGCGTATTATAGCATAGTTCAATCGGGTTGTCGGGTCGTATTAACGGTCCGCAAGTCCGCCAATCGGTGGAAAAACAGGTTCAAAACGGATGGGCTGTTTCCAAATGGACAGATGTGCGTCTAAAAAGGTGTATCAAGGAGCAAGACTTTGATCTGGACCGCTGGCCTTTGCGGCCCGAACAATTTCATAGGTCAGTGTGTCAAACAGCAAGGGAACAGTCAAAATGTCTTCCGTAGCGTGGGCACCGGTGAATAGAGCGGTTAGTGGCCGAGGCCCCGAGCAATCCGAAACGATTGCCCGCAGCGTTCTTACGGACGAAGATCTCCTCAGGAGATGCGCGGACGGAGATGGTTCGTCTTTAGAAGAGTTAACCCGACGACATCAGGCTGCGATTTATCGATTTCTCTTGCGAATGCTCGGATCACCTGAAGATGCCGAAGAGGCCGCCCTGGATGTTTTTGTACGAGCATGGCAACATGCAGGCAGATTTCAGTATCGGGCCAAAGTGGCAACCTGGCTGTATCGGATTGCAGTAAATATTGCCCGAGATGTGCACAGTCGCAAGCGGTCTAGACCGCAGGAGCCATGGCCGGAAAACGGTGACCTGCTGAGCATGTCTGTTGGCAGTGCAGAGACCGATGCACTAACAAATCTTGAACGGAATCTCAGCTCCCAGAAGCTGAAGGTTGCACTGCAATCGCTGAGCGACGGGGATCGGTTGATTCTGGTACTCTATTATCTGGAAGACCGCGATTACGACGAAATTCAGGCAATTACGGGCCTGTCGTACACGGTGTTGAAAACGAGGCTGGCCCGTGCACGCAAGAGACTTCGCAGTATCATTGGCGAAGAGAATTGAAGGACGCAATCATGTTCAAATTTATCGAGTGTCGGCGAATATCCGCTGACTTCCCGAACTACATATCAGGCCGACTTGCAAGCGAGCGGATCACGGCGATTGATACTCATGTTGCCTCGTGTTCTGGTTGTGCGACTCTTCTTCACGAAGATCGTGTGATGCATCGCCTACTTTCGCCGATGCAAGAATCTACTGCTACTCCAGACTTAACCTCGCGGCTCGCATCTCGAATTTCAAACTTACCTACTCGGCAACCACTTTTCATGCCCGTTCGAACATTTGCGCTTAGTGGAGCAGCAGCAGCGGTGCTTCTGATTGGAATGGTCTGGAATAGTCGAACTCCGCAGATAAAAGACGTCGAGGCAAGTTACGTTCCAGTGTCAAGCGAGAGGCATGTTGTACAGTTAGCGTCTGATATCCGCGCTGTGCAGCTGTCCGATTGGGAACAGCCTTCAACGGCTTATCCACATTCAGGTGTAGAAGCTCGATCCCTGTTTGTTAGTACGTCTGGGAGCAAGTAGAGTCTAATGGTCAACATAGTAACGTGCGCCTTGCAGATGATTTTGTTCACTTCTCCGACCCCTTCATGTGAACCGCTTACGCCGGTCGTACAGGGAAGAGGCGGCCCAACTTTTCAAAGGCCGACCGAAGAAGAAAAAGAGAAAAACCGAATTCGGATCGGTATTTCTAAAGAGCAACAGGCCAAGCTAGAAGCCCTCTTCAAAGAGACTGGCGACCTGATGCAGGAGGCCTTCAAGAAGCAGGGCGAGAAGCGAAAAGAGCTTAGCGACGTGTATAAAGAGTATAAGTACGACAAAGCAAAAGCGGCTTCCCTGCAAGAAGAGTTGCTTCAGATTCGTCGGCAGTTGGCCGAGATATCCAAGAAAAACGAAGACAAACTTAGGCATATCCTCAAAAAAGATCAGTTTGATCGTTTTCAGACTCTCCTTCAGGAAGCACGTGATAACCACATGAAGGAGCGAGGCGAACGAGGTGGACGACCAGGAGGACGACCCGGTGGTGGCGGACCACCTCCTTCACACTTAAACTAAAACGACCATCCCGATTTGGGAAGGTCGTTTTTTTCGGTACGCTGAATAACTACATCAGGAAGATACGCTTCCAATCGAATTTCGCGTCAGAAACAAACGTGAAATCATCGCCCTGGGCTTTCTTCCACTCTGCCTTCTGTTCTGAAGTTAGTAGCGAACCTATCTTCTTTTCAGCTTCATCTTTTGCCGCTTTGACTGTCCTGCGCTCGGGAGACTGGGGGCTCTCCAGCTTTGAACTGTCAACCTTGATGCGTCGAATTACATTGCCATCGGACGGGTTTTCAGATTGGTCAGATGTGATCGCGGAGCGCATCGCCTCTCGCACAATCCCTGAAAACTTCTCTGCGATGGCCTTGATGGACTCTCGGGTCTCCGCCGAAAGCTTGAGTTTCTCCGCGACCTTAGGGTCGGAGAGAGCGAGCAATCCACGATATTGGAGGTCGATCTGCAACAACCGGGATTTCTGCTCAGGCTTCAATACTTCTTCTATTTTTGGATCCATGCCCTCACCAAATCCCTGAACAATTTGTGGCGCATTTCCATGCTCAGCAACGACCTTGATCATCTGTGGGCGATTGGGATCGAGGAATTCAGTGAGTTCATTCTTCTGTCTCAACGTGAGATGAATATTGAGCTGAACTTCAGCGCGGGCAAGAAGCATCTGTGCCTTGCTGCGGATAGTTCCACCGCCTAATCCAAGCAACAGTCCGCCCTGGCCAGTGGCAAAATTCGCAACGGCCGGTGGGGTAAGGGGAGGGGCGTCCTGCGCATTTGCATTGGACGAATAGGCAGCGAGGGTAAGCAGTGACAGGGCAAGGCTGCCAGATTGAAATCTGTTCATGGTGATCTCCTATTTTTTGATCGAATTGGCTGATCTATACCCGGTTCTACCGGAGTGGGTGGTAGTACTCTACGCGAACTTCTTGTGGAAGACAGACTAATGGGCTTACCACACAGAGGGCAGAATTTCCAGCGATAATTGACATTACCAGCCTTTGAGACTGTGTCGTATGTCTCTTTATAGGTTGCAACTTTGCCATGGCAGTGGGGGCAGTTGAAGACCATTCGATCTTCTGGAAGTAGAACGCTTACAATTTTCTTGACATCCATTGGATCAGATATGCCATATGCCGTGCTTCCCGAACTGATCTGGATGGCCTGCATCTTTTCGGACGGCAAATGCGAATTGGAGGTGAAGAGCACCATGGAGGAATTTCCCACCGTCTTTCCAACTCGATAAACTATTTTTGGAGGCGAATCCTTGCCGACTCTCACTTCACGTGTCCACGAAACTCCGGCGGGCTGCGTGATGGCATCTAATGCGGTGAATAGAGGAACGTTTGTGAGGCGAATATTCAATTGCAGGTTCTTCGGCAGGTCGGAATCGAGATCAAAGTCTTGTTTAGCTGCTGCAAAGGTTGCTTTGACTCCCTGAATGAACTCAACATTGTTAAGATCGATAGTAATTCGCTGCGTTCGGGCATTTGCCTGACCCAACATCATAAGCGCCCGCGCATCCATCCTTTGACCTGCAATGGTGGCAAATGGTGACAAGTTTTTAAGTTCTTGCTGAATGGTGAGTTCACCTGTAACTGGCGGCGATGGGATCGTTTTAGCCGTTACTTCGGGCGCAGGTTTTGAATCCTGTGAATAAGCCGGAATGGAGAGAACTATTCCAAGACATATTCCAAGTTGCATTAGCATGTTAACGACCTCCGTCATAACTCACCAGGGAGAACATTCCATTTGGTGAGGTGCCAGTTTGATGGGACTTTTCACCGCTTTCCAGCGGTTCAGTGAGCAGTGCTTGCTCGAGGCGGGAAGAGCCGGTCGGTTCATCCTTGACTTCTCGCCACACCGGGGAGATCACTCCAGATGCGTATCGATCTACAGATTCATTTTGCCAATCGACTGCAGGTGGCGGGGAAACGCGCTTCCTAGTTGAACTTCGAGGATGATAGGCCGCCGTCTGCAATCGATCTGAATTGGACGAATCGGACGATTCTTCGTTGTCCGATCGCGCCGAATTTCTGGTTGGATTGCTCGTGAAATTCAAATTCTTTGGGGTCGTGGAAGCCGTTTGTATCGGAGCAATGACGGGCTTAGGAATTTCGAGTGCCGGATTGCTGCCACCTTTAAGCATTGGCATAACACACAAGAACCCCGTGCAAGCTGTAACAGCACCGACAAACCACATCTGCCTTGCTGCGACCCGACAACTCGTGCCTCGGCGCATGGCCACATGCACAAAGTCGGGCCGGGCAGCTACTTCTGGCTCAAAATCAGCTGCCGACCGAAGTAAAACTTCGAGGTCGTCAAATGGGCTTGATTTTGGTTTGTTAAATTCTATCATAGTACAACGCTCCCTGGCAAACGAATGTTTGCCTTTACATCTTCATCTTGGGCTGAAATATCTTGCAGCGATACGGCCAGTCTCTTCATGCCTGATTGAACTCGACTTCGAAGAGTGCTCTCCGAAATCTTTTCCAGACGGGCAATTTCGGCGATTGCGAAGCCTTCAAAAAAGTGGAGCCAGATCGGCGTTCGGTGTTTATCTGGAAGGGACGCAACTGCTTGTCGAACAAGTCGCTGAGTCTCTCGTCTTGTGACCTCGTCATACAGACTCTCCGATACTTGTTCAGGAATGTCTGACTCCTGATCCCAGAAGATGACTTTTCTTTTCCAGGCCGATCGGCGGTAGTCGTGCGCAAGGTTAACGGTAATCTTGCAGAGCCAGGCCTCAAAAGAGGCATCACCGCGAAACGTTCGTAAGGAGCACCATGCTTTAAGTACGGCCTCTTGAGCCAGATCATCAGCATCTGGACCCTTTGCAACGGAAGCCGCGATTCGCCAAACACGTTGGCGATAGGAATTGCAGAGAGTCGCGAACGCATCAGCGTTGCCCTCCCTCGCTTTGAGGAGTAGTATCTTTTCCGGGGTGCTCTCCAACGGATTGTCCGCCTCCACCCCTAATGACGAGGCAGTGCCTTGAATCCGTGAATTTGCGGACTGAAACGATTGGAGCAGCATGTTTAGGAGGTCAACTCGAGCGTCATGATGCGGCAAGCGCTCCCATTGGGTCCCATGGCGGCAGGCCGATTGGAGCGTTTGAATAGACCTTCAAGAGGTCATCCGTAAGGAACTTCTTGTCCACGACAACCTCATAGTTGTACTCATCAAACCAGACATCGGTCATGATCATGAAGCCCTTTTCACCAAATTTATCGCCCCAACTGTTCTCCACGCGCCATTTAGTTGGTTTACCGTTATCATCCAGGTCGACGCCCGTAAAGACCATAGCGTGCGTCATCTGGCTGCCGCCATAGTCGAGGCGAGTTCCCTTATCCATGCCGACTCCCGTGCCGTAGATTCCTTCGAGGTCGTAAACTTCCATATCCATGAGTCCGAGGTCGCGATCAAAATGCTTGCCGACGTCACAGCCGAACCAGACGGGTCGACTTTCCTTGATCATGCCGATGGAAGCCTCCTTCATGATTTCAAGGTCGACGTTCAGGTATCGGATGATATGACCCCCGACTACGTTACCGAGGCGTTCAATGGTGTAAAGGGTGTTAAATGATCGAGTCTTTTGTGGGCAATGTATGAGGCAGACCAGGTCGTTCAGATCGGTAGCAATGTAATTTGCCGCGAACTGCTGCGGCGTCATCAAGCCATCACGATGGAAGTTTTTGTCTTTGTCTCGCCATTGCCACATGAATTCAGTGGGGGGTTCGCCGAGGTGAATGCAGAGCATTCGATATATCTCTTCGAGCATGGTCGCCTTTTTAGCCCGAAGTTCGCCAATAGGTGAGCCATTCTGGTGGCCAGATCGGAGGATGGAGGCATATTCGCGCAGTTTTGTGGTGACGTTGTAATTCATGATACTACTGTTGCTGCTGCTATCAGTCTCCGGCATCACGGACTTAGGGACCGCGCCATACTTGTTGACCAGATTAACAAACATATCCCATTGACCGCCATCCTGAATGGGGTCGATCACAATCCAGGAGATCAATCTGCCGTCGGTCGGTTCATTGAGCGTGTCGAGAATGGTTTCCAGGAAGTAGTTGGATTTCTCGATCTTGTCCCAGAACATCTGGTAAGTCTGGCTGAATTCAAAGTCTTCCAGTCCCATTTTGTCTGCTGCTTCCATCCGAAAGAGGTTGAGGCCGGCAAACATCCAGCATCGGCCGCTGTGGTTTTGCGTCGTCGCGGCTCCCGTTTTTACAACGTCCGAATATACATGGTTAGATCGATTGACAACCTTACGGCTCAATCCGGCGGCCTTCATTCCCGCTTTGGTGACAGCATTCAACGCTATCAGGTGGGATGGATTAGAATGGAAGGCCTTCTGAAATGCTTCAACTTCTTCCGGGCAGATTTCTGGACAGTAGTCGGGCATGCTTGGCTAATCTCCTGAGAATTTATGATGGCTGCCCTCAAATCGTGTAGACGTTAAGGGGCAATTGTAATGTAGAATGAACGCATTCTACCCAATTGAGAGATACTATGACGAATTCGCATTCTACTCCCTTTGTCAGCGCCCAGATGATCTATTGGGATCAGCTCGATTTGATGGGAGTTCTGCACAACGGCGCGTATACAAATTTGATGGAACGTGCCCGTACAGCATTCTGGCGACATTGTGGAGTAACCGGTTACGGGGACCCAAATTTCGATTGGCCGT
>JBDUAM010000046.1:0-4006 GCA_040004655.1 Chthonomonadales bacterium
TTACCGACTTCAGCAACTCTGACCTCTGGCGTTGGGACCCTGATTACATGGGAGCCTATCCGTGGGATGATCTGGACGTTTACGAAAAGTGTTCGCCGAGTACCTTTGTCAAGAAGATCAAAACGCCCGTGCTCATTACACATGGCGAGAGCGACAACAATACCTTTATCAGCAACTCGAAAGAGATGTATCAAGCCCTGCGCGCTCGCGGCGCAAACGTGCAGTTTGTTCACTACCCACGTGAAGGGCACGGAAACCGTGAACCCAATCATCGCCTTGATGAAATGCGTCGATGTCTGGAATGGATGGATTCGTACCTGAAGTCTGGTCCCGCAGCTACGAAGTCTCGCCGACTTGGAGATCGAATCACCAAATCTGGCTATGAACTCCGAGTCATTCGGGCTGCCGATTCAGAGATTGCACATCTTCCGGAAGAGCATCCTCGATTGTTGGAAGTAGTCTTCACGCTGGCAAGCGATGGACCCGTCGAAGAGTCCTGGACCTTCACACCCGGCCAGATCAAGCTCGAGGGCGAAGCCGGAAAGTGCCCATTCCGCGGTATTCCAGTCGACATTGGTGGGGAGAAGCGACTTTTAGAAGGCATTGGCCTACGAACGGAAATTCATCCTGATACCGACTCCGGTCGACTAAGTCTGACTGCTGCCCTTGTTTATGAAATCCCAACCGAAGGTGGCATCTTAGAACTGAAAATCCCTCGATTCCCGACAGTCCAGTTGCTTGTTGGACCAAAAGAATCTCCCGACGAAAAGGCCGAGGGATGATTGAGTTACAGCCAAACCTGACCCCGGAGAACTATGACGGCATCGTCGGGGCGCTCACAGGTAACGGAGAACTCTGCACGACGCTGAGCCCAACCGGATATCATGTCGCACCGGGTCAACGCGATGACATTGCGCACTCCACCCAGCGATTTGTCCTGGCAGGCCGCCGGAGGTCAAATGCCCAGCACACGCTGGTCGACTTCGGCAGCATCTACCGACGTTTGTTGATCAACGGAAAGTCCGTCTCGCCTGAAACCTGGACCCAGCGAATTGACTTTCAGGCGGGAGTAGTGATCTCGGAATGGAAATATTCCGGCCTCAAAGAGTCCACGCGCAGCGCGGTTCAACTTCACGATAATCTTTTCCTCGGCGACACAACTATTCAGAACACTTCTGACGAGTCGACGGAAATTGAACTCACTATAACACTTACATTTGAAACGTCTCCGGTCGAGTTGAACCCGGCATTCGTGGAGAAGGGTCTTGCCTTCAACTTCACGCATGATTTAAATGTCGGATTAGCGCTGTTTGATTGCGTGAGCCTGATGGATGACCATTACGTTGAGATGCTTGGCACGGAGCACACGATCACGGGTCGACTGGTCGCCACACTTTCTCCCGGCCAATATGCTGCCGTCTCGACCGGTGTACATTTTTCAGACCGGCACAAGTTTGAATTCCCCTTGGATCGCACGCAATACGATGCTGCTGCCGACCGACACGAGGCTGGCTGGCAAGAGTTCTGGTCGACCAGTAAGCTCGTCACGCATAATGAACGAATCGACCAATTCCGAGAGAGCAGCCTCTACACCCTGCGTTGTCAGGCGACTTCGTGGTCCATCCCGCCAACACTCACCGAGCGGTACTGGGGTGGCGGAGCGTTTCACGATGAGTTGTATCCGTTCTATGCGCTGATGAGTGCGGGTTACGTTGATCTCGCATCCCGAATTCCGGCGTTCAGAAAGCTAACTCTGGCAAAGGCGGTACATCGGGGCAGGGGGCAAGGCGCACTTTATCCGTGGAGCAGCACCGAAGTCGGCGAAGAGCGCGACCCGCATGGACTCTGGTATTCAGAGCGATTCCATCTCGGGCAGATCGTCGAGGTGGTGCATGCCCTGTGGCTCTACACGGGTGATGAAATCGAGCGCCGTGAGCTCTATCCCGTTCTTCGTGAGATCGCGAGATACGTGGAAAACTGCGTGATCACCCGTGAGGAAGACGGCCGAATTGGGACAATCAAGTGCGTCGATTTTGATGAATCCGTCGGACCTGTTACGAATGGACCATTCACACTCTGTGCGGCGGCCATAGCCCTGCATCATGCCGCGCTCACGGTACGTGAACTCAATATTGAAGCCGATGCACCTCTGGCCCAGCGGTGGGAATCGCTTGCCCTCGAACTCAAAGCAAGAATTCAAGAGGACGCAAACGCGAATGGCTACACCATTCCGGATAGCCGCGACCTTCACTCCTCCATCATGGGTGCGATCTTCCCATTCCGGCTTGATACAACGTCAAGAGCTGCGCACGAGGCCGCAGAGTTAATCCACAAAGAGTGCAAAACCGGTCGAGGTTGGAAGGCAGGACTCTCCACAGCATTCTTCGGAACACACTGGATGTGGACCGCTGGACATCTCGCGGCGTGCCATGCATGGCTGAGTGACGCCGACAGGGCATGGGAAGCCCTGGAAGGGGGACCAGGCTGCGCAGGACCGCTTCTAAGCCCAAACGAGCACATTGACCGTGGAGGTGAAATTCAGGTTCCATGGTTTACCACCGGATGTGGAGCGTGGTTGTACGCGATGAACGCTATGATTTTACAGGTCGACGAAGAGGGGACTCGCCTACTCTCAGCCATTCCAGATAAGCACGAATTAATCGAGTTTGATAACCTGCTGGGTCATAAGTGCGTTCGAATTACCGGCGTCGTAAGATCAGGCAAAATTGAGTCATTGACCGCCCGTTCAGACCGCGATCTACGGTGGACCTATCGGATCCCTGGCAAATACTTGGGAGAGAGCTCGGCTTGGCTCGAACGGACCATTGAGTTACAAGTTGGTGTGGAAACCCCTCTAATTTCTTGAGTTACCTCAGCGGCATAAATTCGTCTTTACATTGTCTTATCGCGTCTCAAACCTGCCATCCATATCTCTATTCTGCATCTCAGTTGTTGGAGAAACTCTATGACTAACTCTTCCCGAGCGATTGCGCTTGCCTGTGCGACGCTGGCGTCTGGAATGTGCGGATTATCCGCCCATGCCCAGTCCAAATCGAAAGCAGCCAAAACGCCTCAGGTCAAATTCACCGAATATAAGCTCGCCAACGGACTGCGTGTCATCCTTTCACCCGATTCCGCTGCGCCAGTGATCGCAGTCAGCGTTACCTACGACGTCGGATCGCGCAACGAACGCGAGGGCCGAACCGGGTTTGCCCACCTCTTCGAGCACATGATGTTTCAAGGGTCGACCAACGTTGGCAAAGGCGAACATTTTGTCCTGATCAACGACAACGGCGGCAACTTCAACGGAACCACAAATTCTGACCGAACCAACTACTTCGAAACACTTCCGGCCAACCAGCTTGATCTCGCTCTCTTCTTAGAGGCGGACCGAATGCGCGGCCTCGACATCACGCAGGCCAACCTGGATAATCAGCGAGCTGTCGTTCAGGAAGAACGCCGACAGAGCTATGACAACCAGCCATACGGCAAGGCGGCCGAAATGATGGAAGAGTTGGCTTACAAGAACTTTGCCTACAAGCACAGCACCATCGGCTCGATGGCGGACCTGAATGCAGCCACGTTGCAAGATGTGAAAGAGTTCTTCAAGATCAACTACGCACCAAACAACGCGGTTATAGCGGTGGTGGGCGACTTCAAACTCAACGATGCCAAAGCCAAAGTCCAGAAGTATTTCGGCTCCATTCCGAGCCAGCCCGCTCCTCCAAAGGTGGAAGTTGCAGAGTCGATGGGCGAGCAGGAGCAGAGAAAATCGGTTGTTGACCCACTGGCTCGTTTGACCAGAGTCGACGTCGGTTTCAAGACTGTTGCCGGAGACGATCCTGATTATTACGCGCTCAGCATGCTCGGGCAAATAATTTCCCGTGGACGGCAAAGCCGACTCCGCACAGCGATCACCGAGAAGAACCTCGCGATGAACGCCATGGGAATGCAGCGCGAATCGCGCGGACCCGGGCTCTTCTCCTTCAGCATGACCATTCCGCCA
>JBDUAM010000061.1:0-4006 GCA_040004655.1 Chthonomonadales bacterium
CCTGCTGGCGTCAAACGCGCTGTGGGTCGCAGTCGTGTGGCTCTGGCTTCAGATGCGCGGAGGACTCACGCGACCGTCATAGCGCTTTGTTCTCTGGGGCCGGATGGCGCCGGATATATCCGGCCCACTGCACGACTTTGTCAGATCCGTCAGAGCGACGCGGTAAATCAAGTGCGGTTGAATGGTTGGGACCGCCGTTCGGCGAGACTCAGGAGCGGCTGCGGGAGCCCATTTTGTCTCCCCCGCGCGCATCAACTCAACAGCCCAGACTCCAGCATTCACAGGGGTCTGCCAGACAAGAAGCAGTGATTCTAGTTTGCTCAATTTGGGAGAATCGCCGAGCTGAATGTAAGGCTTCACAACAAAAGGCGATTCAGGGGTCTGCGGCAGAGGTGCGGTAATCAGAAATCGAACAAATAGTAGTAATAAAGAGACCATTGGCATTCTCGAATATCCCCCTGCCAGATGTTCACGATTCGGGGCGTCAGTTCCTGCGTGATTGGGAACATGTCCATTTCATTCGACTGCAAGAAAAACCAATTCTTTCGTGCTTCGTAGTATAGTTAACAGAAGGCCGACCGTTTGGGCCAACAAGATCGGATGGATCTTATGCAGGACGTCATTAAAGTAAAGAAAAAAGTTAGACCTATCGTGGTCATACGATGGGTCTTTGTGCTTACCATACTTGCGTTTTTCTTTCTCGCTTCCCCGGTCAGTAAGATTTACACCGACTGGCAATGGTTTACTGAAGTCGGACACACTGAAGTCTTCAAGACCAAGTTCATGTCGCAGTGGACCCTGTTTGCCGGGTTCAGCATTCTTTTCTTTGTAATTGTCGGGGGAAATGTGCTCTTTGCGCAGGCGATGAATCGCGCACACCCCAAGACCATGAAGGTAGCCACCAACATCCCGAACCTGACGCCAGAGATGATCGCGAAGGCTGAGAAGTTTGTTTCTCGAACCATTCTGGTGTTTGTGGGAGTTGTCTCCCTGATGGTCGGATTGGCCGCTGCCACCGAGTGGAAGGCCTGGCTCCTGTTCTCCCACGCCGAGCACTTTGGCACCAAGGATCCTGTATTTGGCAATGACATTGGCTTCTACATTTTCAGACTTCCGTTTGCAGAGTGGCTTCAGGGGCAATTGATGTTTGTGGTGATCGCCTCCGTGATTGCGTCCATTCTGGTTTACGCCGGTCATCGCGCGACAGAGTTTGCTTCGGGTGGATTCCCATCGGTCGATGCCCATGTGCGAAAGCATTTGCTTGTCCTCGCATCCATGCTCTTCCTGACATTTGCCTGGGGACTTAATCAGGGCCGATACAGCATGCTTACGGATGACAATGGAGTCTTCTTTGGAGCGGGATACACCGATCTCCACGCTCGACTTCCACTCATGAACTTCAATGTAATCCTCATGTTCGTGCTTGCTGGACTCTGCCTCAACGCTATGCGAACCGCCAAAGGATGTCGCGTTCCCATTGGCTCCTCCGTGATTGTCATTCTCATCAATCTGCTGGTTGGCGGTGTCTATCCCGGCGTGGTTCAGCGATTTACAGTGGTCCCAAACCAGTATGGGATGGAGCAGCAGTACATTGAAGACGACCTGAAGTTCACCCGCGCAGCCTATGGACTTGATCACGTTCGCGTAAAGGACCTTGGCGGCGCTCAGACTGTTTCCGGCGAAGAGTTGACGGCAAACAAGGCGACCGTCGAAAACATTCGCCTCTGGGACTGGCCACAGCTTGGCAGCGTCTACTCCAATCGGCAGGCGGTTCGACCTTACTACCGATTCCGCGCATTCGGCAGCGAAGAGTTTAATATTGATATCGACCGATACAAGTTGAATGGCGTTCAGACTCAGGTGATGCTGGCTGCACGAGAGTTGTATGCCGCCGGCCTGCCCCCACAGGCGCAAACATGGCAGAACAAACGCCTGCAGTACACGCACGGCTACGGCGCGGTGATGAGCCCTGTCAACAAGGTCGACTCCCAGGGCCTCCCGACCTATCTCGTTTCGCAGGTGCCGGTACAATCGAATTCTAAAGACATCGCCATCACTCGCCCTGAGATCTACTTCGGCGAGATGCAAGACGAATATGCCTTTGTCGACTCCCGCCAGAAAGAGTTCGACTACCCGGACGAATCGGGAAATCGAGAGACCAAGTATACGGGCACAGGTGGCATTAAACTCGGTGGAATGCTGAGCCGACTCATGTGGTCGACGCACCTCCACGACACGAACATGCTCCTGTCCAGCGATCTAACCGATGGCAGTCGAATTCTCTATCGCCGAAATATTCGACAACGGGTTCAATCGCTGGCGCCATTCCTCACGTTGGATAATGACCCTTACCTCGTGATTGATGGCGGCAAGATGGTCTACATGCTCGACGGCTACACCACCTCAGACCGATACCCATACAGCAAGCCAACCGAGGGCGGGATCGGCCAGCGATCTATGGATATCAACTACATTCGCAACTCGGTGAAGGCAGTGGTTGATACTTACAACGGATCGGTCCAACTCTACATTTCCGATCCGAATGACCCCATCGTAAAAGCATGGAGCCGCATTTACCCGACCCTCATGAAGCCGCTGAAAGAGATGCCAGCATCCCTTCGGGCGCACATGCGATATCCGGAGGACCTCTTCAAAGTTCAGCGCGATATCTACACGACTTACCACATGCCCGACGCTCGCACTTACTACGGTAAGGAAGACGCCTGGCAGGTGCCGATTGACCCCATTACGCAGGTCGATTCGCAGGGCAACAAGGCCGAAGGTCGAGATGGCGGACGCATGGTGCCATACTACATCCAGATGCGACTCCCGGATGAATCGAAGGACGAATTCATCATGATGAGTCCGTTCAGTCCCCTCTCTAAGGATAACCTTGCCGCGTGGATGTGCGCAAAATGCGATGAGAGTGATTACGGTAACCTCACCGTCTACCGATTCCCGAAAGGCAGCAACATCAACGGGCCTCGACAGGTGATGTCGCTCGTGCGAAAGCAAGACGAGATCAGCCGATTCATGACGCTGCTCGGTCAGCAGGGTTCGCAGGTGATCTTTGGCAACCTGCTGGTCATTCCGGTCGGAAGTGGACTGCTCTACGTGACACCGGTATACGTTCAGGCTACCAACTCGGGTGGAAGCGCTCTACCGGGCCTCAGTCAGGTGGTAGTCTGCACGGGCGACCGGGTGGTCATGCGCCCAACGTTGGACGAAGCGATAGCGGTTCTTGGCGGGCAAGCAAAGCCTAACGTTGATGAGGAGACGGTCGATGTCGGCCATCCCGCTCTCAAGATTCCCGTGAATGCTACCGTGCCGACCAATCTGAAACCGGCCACGCAGCAAGAGATCATCAAGAAGTTGAATACCATCTACAAGAAGGCTCGCGCCAAACAGAAAGAGTACAACGACAGCCTGGATGAGCTTGGCAAAACGCTAAACGAACTGCAAGGAAAAGTTAGTCCATGAGCTTCGCCCGAACTGTTTTGATGTCCCTCGCGCTGACCTCGGTTGCTGCTAGTTGGGCGCATGCCCAGCAGTTCTCTGCGGAAGAGCGCGAGGCCATTGTTCGGTACTGGAAAGCCCCCGGGCGATTCAAATCGGAGACAGTTAATGGTGTCGACGGAAGACCAGCCTATCAGGTCTTCCTCACGCCCGAAACATCTACATGGTTCTGGAAATATCAGCGCGCCATCGGGGCGGGAAAGTTGCCGCCGACAGTTGATGGATCAAGCGCACCCGTGGACAAAGCAGAGTGGGAGAAGTGGGTCTCTGCACGGCTGGAGTATGATCGCGGCCTGGCGCAGGCATATGTTGAGGCGAATGTAGAGAAGGTTGGCACACCACGAATCGCATCGCGGGGTGTGAAGCCCCTCGACCCGGGAATGCCGCCTACCGGATTGGCAACGGCTGTTGGCGCGCCACCCCCAAGATTTGCTCTTCCCAAAATTCCTATCAATGTCACGGTCTCATTTGAAGATCCGGACGTTTCACT
>JBDUAM010000591.1:0-3997 GCA_040004655.1 Chthonomonadales bacterium
ATGATGACCTTGGGATTGTCGTACGCCCACGCGATCTTTTGTACGCCAGTGGAATCATCAATGGTAAGGGTTTTCTTCCACGTGGTTCCGCCATCGGTGCTGCGGAACAGTCCGCGACCTTCAGGCTTCCCCCGAGTGTCGCCCATGCTGGCCACCATCACGATGTTGGGATCGACCGGGTCAACTAAAATGGAGGGAATGTGGCCGGTATCGGTAAGTCCCATATGCTTCCAGGTTGCACCTGCATCTACCGATTTGTAGACACCATTACCCCTACCAATGCTTCCACCAGATGCGATGTCGCCCATACCAACGTAGATAACGCGCGGATCAGAGGGCGCCACTTCAATCGCTCCCACGGAGCAGGCTTCTTTTATAGTGTCAAAGATCGGGACCCATGTAGTTCCCGCGCTGGTGGTTTTCCACACGCCGCCCTCTGGCAGGCCCATGTAGAAAATTCCCGGGTTACCGATAACACCAGTTACCGCCGAGACGCGTCCGCCACGAAACGGGCCAATGTTGCGCCATTTCAGGCCAGTTTGAAAGACTGTTTGAGATTGGGCGTTCGTGTTAAACGCGAACAATGAGACGGAAAGGGCAAGATTGCAGAAGAGTTTCAGACGGTTCAAGCAGGTTCTCCCGTGAAGAATTTTGGCGTGATTGACCAGGTCGGATGGACCGGTGCAGGTGGAGCGATGTGGAGGAGCTACTACGCTCTAGAAGTTAATGTTACCCGTCTCAAAATGAATTCGCTTGCAAAACGAACAGATTACGACATATCTTGCTCAAACTACTAAGAATTGTGAATGCAATCAAACAAAAGTCATTATTAGAAGGTTACGGCATCCGGGTTATCAACAGGATTTGGCTGCGACTTTCGATATTCGGCTCCAAGTTTCATGGCCTCATCAAATTCAGAACAATCCTTAAACGCGCCCACGTGTTTTTCCCACCAGGGTTTGTCAGAGCCATTTGCCAGCGCGCTTGTTTGTAACTCCCGCACTTTGCGTTCTAGTTCTGAAATTCGTTCTTCTATGGTTTTTGCTGCCATGCTAATCGCTCCCATAAAGTGTATTTTACGATACAACTGTTTAGATGAAGACCAGGACGTTGCTGCAGGACTTGACTTCGTGCGACCTAAGTATACGGAACCACTGGTTCTTCCACCAATTCACGTACTCTTCGTCGTTGCTTCAAAAGCAAATAAGTCGCGGCCAATGCCGCACCCGCTGAGTCAATCAGCACATCCCGAATACATCCGTCTCGGCCGGGAACGAAGGTCTGATGCCACTCATCGGAGGCTGCAAAAAGAACAGCAAAAAGCATGGTTGCGCCAATACACTTCTTATAATTCCACTTCGTAAATGTCTGTAATGCCTTTGAACACAAAAGTACAACAATAGCGTATTCGGTAGCGTGCCACCCCTTCACAACGAAGAAACCGTTCGCTCTCCAGAACTGTGCGAATTGCGCCTTTCCAATCTCGCTGCCTATATAACATTGAACAAACTGAATGAACGGACTGATTGGAATGACAGTCGAGGAGGTCGCAAAGATAAGTAGAAGCCAGAATGCAACCCCGTACCATATGCGTTTGGCGGCTCTGTCCAAGGTTCGGTGTTCGCTTTCAGTATGCTGTGACAACCATCGGATGCGGACGTAAACGGCTCCTATCAAAAAGGGTACCATATGTTCCTGGAGCGTCTCCTTTTATAGGTCCAATCCAGTTCCCGCAACACCGTCGAGTAAACCATAGGTATGAGTTTTCAATTAAGAATGTGACGAGAGGTTATATTATCCAGAAGCCCCATACAATTGCCAGGATAATTGCAATTCGATCAGACCAATACTCTTTTCCAGGCCAGCCTGGCCATCCAGAATTTGGTGCTGGTCCAATCAGGCAAATACTTAGTGGAGTGTTACCGTATTGATCTTTGATCTGGGGATTGGCGCCACTGCTCAGCAAGATTTGTGCGGCGCCAAAGCGCGACCGTAAACAGGCAGCAATCAATGGGGTCTGACCACGAATATCGGGCTGATTAACGTCTGCGCCACCATTAATGAGAGTTTGTATGATTTGAAGATTTCCGGTCTCCATCGAACACAAAAGTGGAGTTTCGCCAACAGTACTTGTTAGGCATCCCAGATTTGGATTTGCTCCGGCTCGCAGCAATTCGGTGACAACATCAATGCACTCAGAATTGGCTGCATAATAAAGCGGTGTCCCATCATCTCGAAAGTTCACCGGCGCTCCTTGCTTAAGGAGAACTCTGACCTGTTTTAAGTCGCACTTGGCTGCAGACATTTCTAACTCTTTGCCAAGATCGTACTTTTGCATCCACCTCGTTGCTCTTACACCGAGCGCTACCACGCCAATGGTAATCAGTATGACAACCAATATTCCCAATTTTATCAACAACCGGTGTAATGGGTATGGGTTCGAATTCATGGCTTATTGACCGCTCCCTGAACCTGGATTTTACCATGGGTTGCAGGATATCGCCGTGCTAACCACCCGGGGTGGACAGCTTCGAGTAAACTATAGTTATGAGTTTTCTATTAAGCGTGCAGTCCCTTACCAAATCATTTGGTCCCCGGCCCCTTTTTCGCAGCATCAGTTTTGGCATTGACGAGGGCGAGCGCCTCGGATTGATCGGTCCCAATGGCGCTGGCAAGTCGACCCTGCTCAAGATCATCGCGGGCAAAGAGAAGCCTGACACCGGCAACGTCTCCTCCCGTCGCGGGCTTCGCATTGGATTTGTCGCGCAGGATGACAAGTTCCCCGAAGGCGCGACCATTCAGTCCGTTCTGCACGACGCCCTCGCCGACACGCACATGGATCCGCATGAGAAGGAGCTGGAAGTCATCGTGCTGATCGCGCGACTGGGATTTCCGGAAGAAGACAAGCTGGTCTCCAAGCTCAGTGGCGGATGGCAGAAGCGAATCTCCATCGCCCGCGAGCTGATCCGCGAACCCGATCTGCTCATCATGGACGAACCGACCAACCACCTGGACCTGCAGGGAATCCTCTGGTTGGAAGAGCTGCTGAGCCAGGCTAATTTCGCGTTCATAGTCGTTACCCACGACCGATACTTCCTCGAAAACGTCACGAACCGAATGATCGAGTTGAACCCGCAATACCCCGATGGGTTCCTCAGCATCAAGGGCAGCTACAGCAAGTTTATTGAAGAGAAGGCGAATTTCATGGCCGGGCAGGCGCATCAGCAGATTGCGCTGTCGAGCATTGTGCGCAAAGAAGTCGACTGGCTTCGACGCAATCCGCAGGCTCGAACCACCAAAGCCGACGCACGAATCCGCGAAGCCCACAAACTGATCGGCGATCTCGCGGAGGTCAAGTATCGCAACAATCTGGGGACGGCGGCGGGGATCGACTTCACAGGATCTGGACGCAAGACGCGGGAGCTGTTGGTCGCAAAACATATCACCAAGAAGATGGGCGACCGTGAGCTATTCAACGACCTCAACCTGACGCTGACTCCGGAAACGCGCCTCGGGCTGCTCGGGCCAAACGGCAGCGGCAAGACCACCCTGCTGCGAATATTGATGGGCGAATTGAAGCCGGATTCCGGTACGACAGTTGAGGCGCACCAGTTGCGACGGGTCTATTTCGACCAGAAACGCACGCCGCTGAATCCCAAATCGACCCTGCGCAACGCCCTCTGCCCGGACGGCGATACCATTCAGTTTCAGGGGCAGAGCATGCACGTGGCGGCCTGGGCCAAGCGACTCCTCTTCCCCGTGGATCAGCTTGAGATGCCCGTCAAAAACCTGAGCGGCGGCGAGCAGGCGCGCCTGCTGATGGCGCAAATGATGCTCTCTCCCGCCGACCTTCTCATTCTGGACGAACCGACCAACGACCTCGATATCCCATCGCTGGAGATTCTGGAGGAGTCGATGCGCGACTTCCCGGGCGCCATCGTTCTCGTGACCCACGACCGTTACCTGCTCGACCGGATCTCCACGGAGATCCTCGCGC
>JBDUAM010000304.1:0-3968 GCA_040004655.1 Chthonomonadales bacterium
TTCTGTTCCTCCAGATACAACAGGTGCGCGCGTTATTGCGTCCCTGCGAATAGTCTTGTTATCATAGCACTTGAGTGCGTTGTTGTCAATTATCTTTACGATGAATTTTAGATAATAGTTTCGGATTGGTGAGGCAATGCGAGAGACCTCATCGCGTTCTTCATGTAGCAGATGCGAGGCGCAAAAATAGATGGGGCGATTGACCCGTTAAATTGAGATTCGATTGACCCGTTAAATTGAGATTAATAAGGAATGACTCTAGAGGTTAACGCAAACCCTGAGTTGCGACCGCTTTGGAAGGGATCGTCCGCGAGTAAATAATCGTCTCGCCGATCATCATCGTGATGACCCCGGCCTTTTCGCGCACGTCCACCAGCGTATTATCCTTGCCGAACCATTGGAAAATGGTGAACTCGTCACTTGGCCCGTAGTCTGGCCGAAGGTCCTTGTTCTGCCAGATTCGTACCAACGCAAGCATTTTGTTTGCCTCGCTGTCGGAGCTGTCCAGATCGCCTGTTGTTCGCAGGTGTACAGTAGGATAAATTCCCTGGGCTTCCCAGGGAGTAGCGCTTCCAGGAACTGATTTTGGAACAGTAGCACTGTCGAATAGAATTGGCAGAACATGGTCACCAAACAGGTAAGAGCTGATTCGGTGCTGCGGCATGCTGCCCGGACTTCTCACTCCGAAAAAGCTGTAGGGCGAGAGCATTTCGTTGGTCATGTCGTTTGCAATCACTACGCCGGGATAGTCGGTCATCAGTCTTCGGTGAAGTGTAACCATCCCCTCCGCGAAGGTTTTGTTCTCCACCAGGTTTGAGCCATCATTCACTAGATCGCCGGAATGCGGAATGTAAATCATGTCAGCATGGAGATCGCGGACCACTTGTTCGGCCAGACGTGAGACCCAGTTCTGCACATCTCGTGCGGCAGGATTGAGGATGGCATACCGCTCGGGATCCATCTCTGCCTGCCACTTGTTGCCGGTTAACTTACCAGTAACTGAATCACGCGTCTGGTACGCCTTCAATCGGTTGTAGGTGTCTGACGAGGTAGATATACTCAGGAGGTCTGCCCGCGCAGCAATCCGAAACCCCTGTTGATGCGCGGCCTCTGTAAACTCAGCTACGCCATCCCTCGCCTGCAAATCAGGGAATCCGGTCTCCCCGGGCAGCTTGCGCCAATCGGGCAAATAGAGAATAGTCTTGGCGGGATCGCACTTTTCGGCGAGCTTGTCCAACGTAGATTTGTTCATTGCGGCGGCTTCCACCACGACGCCTGCCCGAATCGACTTGACCCATTCGCGATCCTTCGTGGCCGGGGCGAGTGGACGATAGAACTGCATCAACCGTCGGTAGCCCTGGGCAGGAGTTCGCCAGTCGCCTTTATATGTATTTAGTCTCCATTCGAGTTGCGGCACACCTCCAGCCTTCTCAAACGGAGCCTGTGCCTCGGTGACAAGCGCAAGGTCAGCATAACTGCCCTTGCGAGTCAACACAAATTGCTTGCATCGCACTCGCTCGTCGCGAGAATAGATGACAAATCCGCCGCCTGCTCCCTGCCAGATAGCCATCTGCGCTTCCCACTCACCCGGATAGTGCAACTGCAGTTTCTCTGGTGCAGACTTCACGTCGACCGAAATCCCCCCGCGAGCAGGCAAAATAAACTTGCCGGCCGTGAGGTCAATCCCGCGCAATCCCCAGTGGAGCCCCGTCACACCCTCGCGAATTGCTTCGCCCCAGATCTGTACGATGATGTCCTGGGTCGTCTCATCGACCATCACGTTCATCCAGATGGCGCGGGTGAGATCGTTAAACTGAATCTGAGCAGCCTCTTCGTTTCGGCCTTGCGCATTACCCTTGTGCCATCCAGCCTGCGTGATATACCGGGCGCGAGGGGGATTGAGCATAGCCATATCAAGCAGCGCAGGTTGAACCACGGTGGTATGAATGTAATCCTGCTTGGTAATGCGATTGTAGAGTCGCACGAGATCGCCTGCTTTGAACACCGCAATCAGATTTGCTGTCGTAACAGTCAATCTTTCGCCGTCTATTGAAACGTCCGAGCGGGCAGGTTGCGTAGAAAGAGTGACGCCAAAAAATAGCAATAAAATTGGAATAAGACAAAACCGATGGAGATTGTGCCGGATGGCACCGCTCGAATTGGCTGTCAATTGCTTGTCCCCTCCCTCCACCACAAGGTGGATTTGTGGCTCATTTGAGCGTAAATTCTGCTCAAATCAACAAATCAGCTAGACGCTCGGTGCGGTATACGCCACGGTTGTGGCATAATATTGGCAGTATTGACCGACCTGTCGACCTATAAACGAAGAGTCATCCCGCGTTGTGACGCGGGCGGCTCGAGGAACCCTTAATGAGAGTATACGGAACTTCGCCGCTTTTTAACTACGCGGAACTGCTTTTTCGCTGCAGACGCATGTTTATTGTAGCAATAATTATTGGCACTGCCATTACAGCTTTTGTCGTGCAAACCCGTGCAACCAATTATGAAGTCACCTTTGTTGTGGCGCTAACCGGTTCACCAGAAATTGCGAACATTATGCAGCCAACAAATGCGCAGGATACATCCGTATCGCCTGCGCGACGTAAGGCCGGCCGACTCAATTTCTGGATTACCAGTATTCCTGATTTTCTCCAGGCTGTTGTAAAGAACTCGGGACTTGATAAGAGATTTCCTGATCGGTCCGTAGATGACATTTCAAAAGAAATCCGCAAGAAGCTAAGCCCTCCGGAACTCGCGCAGGACCAGTACATGATTGTTCGCATGAACTGGAACAATGCTGAGCAGGGCGAAGCTATCGCCAGCGCCCTCTTTCATCGATTTGAAGAAATGACAATTGCAGAAGAATCAGCAAAAACAGGTCGTATGGCAGAAGCGTTAAAGAAACAGTTTGAGGTAGCGGACACAGCGTGGGTAGAAGCAGCACAAAAACGCGTGGCTTACAAACGAGATCACTTCTGGACGCAGACCTCTATGCTTGGCGCCTTACAGGGTTCCGTAGATAACGCTCGTAAAGAGCTTGATAACTCTAAATTAGACCGAAATGAAGCTCAGGTAAGAATGGGCGATGTTATCAACCAGTTGAAAACCACTCCGAAATCGATTGATAGCGGTAGTCAACAAAACGTCGTTACTGAAGACCCGTCTGCGATGGCCAAAGAAGAATTGAAGGGCTTTCAGTCCCAATTGAAAGATCTTCTCACAACCTATCCACCAGCACACCCTAAAGTACAAGAAATGCAGAAGAGGGTCTCTGCCAAAACGAAAGAAGTAGAAGAATTAAGTAAGCAGAAGACAGTAGAAAAACCAATCGGTGGTACTCGTACTACAATGGCTAACGCAGCCTTCGCTGACCTTACTGCGCAGAAGCTTGACCTTGAAAGAACCGTTCACGGCCTGGATAGAAGAATTACAGACCTAAACAAGCTTATCAACGGCGCCACTATTAGGCTTCAGGGTTTACCAATGGAAGAAGTTAGGTCCGCGGCAGTTGAGCGAGAGTTTGAAAATGCGGACGCGAAGAAACGACTTATCCAGAACGAATTGACGAATGCGATGCTAACTTACGAGCGTGAGAAAGTCATGAAGGCGCAGGAAGTTAAGCTACAGGTTGCGCCAAAAGCAGAACGTATGGACAGTGGTAGTAAAGTAATGGCCCTGTACGCCGTCGGCCCAATCATGGGTATCTTCCTTGCATTTATCTTCTCGCTGGGTGCAGAAGCGCTTGATCATACCATGCGAACACCTACAGAAGTAGAGAAGTTCCTCGGCAAGCCTGTGCTCGCCGTAATCCCGCAGATGGCCATTCCAAAAACGAGCCGAAAGGCTCTGGCATCATTGCAAAAGAACAAGAGCATCACTTCCTGAGCGCCCCGATAGAGGCTGCTCAGGGTCCATTTTCCAGTTGCGCGTTGCAACTGGATTGTGGTAGTGCCCGCACTGCACTCTGT
>JBDUAM010000618.1:0-3956 GCA_040004655.1 Chthonomonadales bacterium
CTGTTGATGGATGAACCGGCGGAGATTCGCGTCGGTTCATCCGATCAAAAGGTTTACTTCACCTTAATTGTTGCGATGGCGGCTTCATTGATCTTCACGGCCTCAGAGGGTAAAGGAGCGTAGAGAAGCGATTCGGCCATGCCCTGTCCTGGTCCCATAGCCCATTTCAGGAAGTCGGCGAGGGCTGCGGCAGAAGCCGTGTCTTTTGCGTTCTTCGGAATAAGAAGGTAGGTGAATCCAGCAATCGGGTAGGTGTTTGCACCGGGTCCGTTTACGATGGAGACACGCAAATCTTTCTTCAACGCGTTTGCAGCAACCGAGGCGGCAGCCGTGGTGCTGGCGGAAGAAGCGAGGACATAATTACCGGACTTGTTTTTGACCGGGCCATAGTTCAGTTTGGTCTGAACAGCGTACGCCAATTCGACATAACCAATACCTCCGGCAGAGCTGCGAACGAGCCCGGCGACTCCAGCATTGCCGTTTCCGCCCAGGCCAGTCGGCCAACTGACCGACTTACCAGCGCCAACTTTGTTCTTCCATTCGCTGCTGACTGCTGCCAGGTAGTTGGTGTAAATGTAGGTCGTTCCCGATCCGTCGGAGCGATGCACAACCGTGATCGCCTCGGCAGGAAGTGGCAGGTTCGGGTTTTCTTTGACGATGCGTACATCATTCCAGGTGGAGATCTTACCAAGGTAAATATCGGCGATCACGTCACCGGAGAGCTTAAGGCCTGATCCAATACCCTTAATGTTGTAAGCCATTACGACTGAGCCCGCAACGGTGGGGATATGGATCGTCGGCTGCATGGATGCGAGGTCAGCATCCGGAACTGGAGCGTCTGTCGCACCGAAGAAGACTGTTCCGGCCTTGTACTGTGCAATTCCGGCGCCAGAACCAACTGGCTGATAGTTGAACTTAACGTTCGGGTGGGCCTGACTATAAGCCTGGAACCACTTCGTATAGATCGGGGCCGGAAAAGTTGCTCCGGCGCCGTTAATGGTCTGAGCACCTGCATTCCGACCAACTAGCGTGCTGAAAGCAACTGCAGCGGCGGCGATGATCACAGAGAATTTGCTGGACATAATTGTTTGAATCTCCTTATTGAACTGCAGCCTGGAAGCCAAGGAGGAAGAGGTTTCTGCTTACTCCAAAGCTGCCCGGCATTACGCCATTGATGTTTTTTCGAATGTAGTTGAATTGAATCTTTGAGTGCTCACCTTCCAGAAAGTACTGAAAGCCGAGTGTCAGGTCTTTTTCGTCACCATAGGTGGTGCCATGACCGTCACGATTGGCGTTCCAATACTCTCCTCGGGCAACGATCTGCCATTTCGGGGAGACCGTGTATCCGTAGAAGAGGTATCCCCCGGTTGAAAGTAATCGGTTGTTCGTTACAGCGCCGCCTGCTACGACGCTGTCTCGTGCCCGAACAACTTCGGTCTCGATCAAGTGTCTACCAAGCGTGATGGAACCTTCAACGCCCTGCCGAATTCGAGGTGTCTTCAATGCGCCGTTAACGCCTTGACTCGCTTCGCCATATGCGCCAAGCATAATATTCGGTCGTGGTCGAACGATGAAATGCCCAATGAACTCTTTCTGGTTATTGTCATCGGTTGTATTTTGCCGGTTACCTGCATCGTTGAATACACCCAATTGCGCTTCCGCTCTTGGTGCCGGTGACTTGCTGGTAAATCCGTTGTTGTTAAAAACACCGTTATCGGCAAATCGGAGCATTGCACCTGTATCGCGAATGTCCCCGACACGGCCAGCATTGTTCCCGACTGAAGAGGTATTGAATATCGATCGCTCTACCGTGTATAGCTTGCCGGAACTCCGCACTCCTTCCATCGACATAGGAACTTTTTGCTGTCCAAGTTCCAGCGTCCAATGGGGAAGCATGTTTTTGGGCGCCAGGTTGAATCCCAGGAAGAAGTCTTGAAGTACGTTGGAGGTCTGGTTTGGTGACACCGAAGTGATATTGCCGCCCGCAGACGTTGTATTCAGGCTGGGGTTTTTTGAGGCATCTATCATCACGCTCATGTAAGCCTGTGGATTGATGTTGCCAGAAAGTTTAATTTCCGCTCTTCGCAATCGAAACGTGTCAACTTGACCGCGATTGGGAGCGTCGAGTTCGTTGAGCGTCCAAACCTGAAAAAGTCCGCCTAGCTTGAAAGAGCCAAATCCACTCTCCACTTTGTTGTGGCTAAGTTTGTCGACTCGTGCAGCCTGTTCCTTCACCGCGTCAATGACAGCCGGGATTTTTGCGTTGGCATCGTCAGCAGCGGATTTTGCGGTTGCGGCATCGGTTGCGGCTTTGTCAGCTGTCGACTTAGCGGTATTGGCGACGTCCTGAACAACGTTTAGTCGCTCACCGAGCGATTTAATCTCGTCCTTGACTTTGCTCATGTCCGTACCGATGATGGTAAGTTCCATCTTGAAATCTTCTACAAGCTTGCGGACTTCCGTGAACTGCTGCGCGGAAATGCCTTTAGGCGAGGCCGGAGCTTCTGTTCCTTTATCTGCTTTTTTGGCAAGCAGTTCATCTATTCGTGCTAGAACTCGCTGAACCAATGTCGCCATTTCATAGCGTGTTACAGTTCGTCCGCCGAAGAATTTTCCTTCGGCCGGATAACCTTTGATTAATCCCTTTGAAGCCAGGTCTTCAACTGCAGCGTACGCCCAGTGTTCTTTTGGCACATCAGTTGGAGTTTGCGCGCAGGCTATAGACCCGGCTGCTGTTAAGGCTAATCCAACCAATGCAGTTACATATATGTGTTTTCGCAAAAACTCAAATTCCTCTCGTCATGAGCGTGCACCCAAACAGTATTCGTCCGGAGAATTGAAATCAATTTAGGCATTCTCCGTGGGTGTCGGCGCACACTATTCCCAACTATGAGTCTGTAATGGGAATGTTAAGGTCGCTTTATGGAATTGTTAAGGATAGATTAAGATTATGTTGAGGCGAGATTATGAGGCACAAAAAAATGCCTCTAAATGAGGCGGTACTGGTCAATATGGGTATCAATCGGCATTCATGAAACTTTGCATTTTGTGTCGAAGCAAGTGACACAGATTTGGCGATTAGGAGGGTCTGGTGCCGCGACTCGGATTTGAACCAAGGACACGAGGATTTTCAGTCCTGACGGCACAGAGCGCTACGTTTCAACCTGATTCTACTCGACAAGAGTTGAAAATGCAAGCCGTGATATGTAGTCTTAACCTGAGATAATAAGTTCGCAAAGACATCTTAATTATTTATGCCCTTGTGCATTACTCGTGTTGCCAGCCATTAAACTACGAAGGCAGCAGTTGATGATGATGCGGTTATGTGGCAATTTTTTATCGGTATAATATTCTCATTCTATTCCCCTGTTCAGGCAGGTACAGGGTTTGAAAAGATCATTTTCAAGTCGGCCCAATAAAGCTCGATTTAGAACAAATCGCTATCCGGAATTAAGTGGTGTCCGTGCAAATAAGGCTTCAAATGCTGGAAATTGGATCGAATCAATCACTGTCGGACAATATCTGATTCTGGACTATCAGGGATTTCAGTAAAGAGAGTACGAATTAATGGAACCAGGCGGATCAACAACTCAATCGGGGATTATATTTCAAAATTCATTTGCGGCACTACATCTTGCTAGGATGTGTGACTCGAGGCCCCGCCCAGCAAAATTCCAAGTTGTTCACGTCAGAGTTGAGGCGCCTTCAAGTGTCGATGATACCGTCGTTACATTTGCAGACGATCATGTCGAATACATCCAGTCGAAGGAGAATATTCGGTCCACTGGAGATGAGTGGATCGCATTATGGAAATCTTTTGAAGAACAATTCAAAAACGTGGTATTTAACCGACACGCGGATCGCATTATTCTTCATGTTGGTACTCTAAGTGGATTAAGCACTAATTTGAAGTCAATATGTGAAAAGGCTTCTACTAGTGAATCGTTCGAAGAATG
>JBDUAM010000503.1:0-3936 GCA_040004655.1 Chthonomonadales bacterium
TATCCAATACGTCCGCTCTTTTTGCGGGTCGCGGTTTGGATTCCACCCGTAGCGGGCCCAGGCCTCATACCAGATCCAATCGCGGTCAGTCTGCTGGAGTAGAGGCTTGGTGTCGTCGGCAGAGATCGGCCAATCCCAGTAGCGGAGAGGGTAGACATGAACTCCTCCGATGCCGATGCGCTGGAAATTAAGAACGGTCTGACGTATGAAGTCAGGGTCGCCCCAACGGAATGGTTCCAGGTTGGAGAGCAAGTGAATGTTGGTGATGGTGGTGTTTGAATTGGCAACAAGCATCTCGAAGCGATCACGGACAGGGCCGCGGATATTCGTCCAGGTAAGCGACTCACCGTTCCACTTCCACATCGTGTCGATATTGGAGTAGAGCGGTTTAGCCGCCTTCAATACATCTTCGATGTCGGTCGCGTGAGCGCGAACCACGATAGGCGGTTCTGCCACCTCGTGGCCAACCTGTTTTTCAAGCTCCGTCACCCCATCCTTGACGCCCGGAATAATGGTCTGGGTGAGCCACTCGGTTCCATAGTGAGGCCCCAGCGCCTCGCCAAGAGTCATGAAAAGACCGACGTTGGGATACTGCCGAATGAACTCCGCGATTGCGTAGCGCGTATAGTCGCTGGCCAGCGGAGCGGGCTTAGAGAGATGGTAAGGGATTTTGTGCGCGCGGGCGAAGGCATGACTAAGGTGGATGTTATAGAAGCCCTGTAAAATCCAGATTCCGCGCTTGTCCGCCTCCACGGTGAGCCAGTGGAACATGGCTATGTTCTGTTCCAGTTGAGCGGTGGGAATCTCCTGTGCCTCCGGGCATTTAGGAAGCTTGAGCAGTGACGTAAATGGATGGCCATTCCAGAGATAAAGGGTGTTATACCGTTCGTTGACGAGCAGGTCGAGGTAGTGGGTCCACCAGGTCTTGTCGTAGAAGAACGGAAAGTCCTTTGGGGTGTAGGGATAGTCGTACTCCGCGCCCTCGTAGGTGATCTCGGGCTTCTGCATGCCGATGGCTGTGCCGCGAAGCTTGAGTTGAGGGTGGTCCTCGTAGTCGAGCGTGGTCGGCAGAGTATGGGCCTGCTTGATGCGGCTGGCTAGTTCAAGCGCGCCGTACAGCGTGCCCGAGGAATCGTATCCCGTGACTATGATCGTGTTTTCCAGGCGGCGAAGGATGAAGGCCTCTTTAGCATCAGGCCAGAACTGTGGAATCCGCTTGTCGTAGGGCTTGATTGCGGGATCGCTCCGCTGTGCCAGTACGATGGTCTCGTTGCCAGGAAGGCCGACTATCGCAGCCTGCAGGCGTTCCGCCGCAAACAATTCGCGTGGCGTCGGATGAGCAGAGGTGCGGATATGCGGAACGGCAAATGCGGGAACAGCGAATAGAAACAACGCAAGAATTGTTTTCATGATTTGTAAAAATTAATCGTTCACTTGAGGTTTGGCGACCACGGCATTTTTGTCGTGGTTGTCCGAGATTTTCTGGAAGACAACCGCCTGGTAAGGACGATTGGGAAGAGCAATGCGCGATTTGCCAGAGAAGACGCCAGGAACGACCTTTGAAGTCATATTGTAGGGATCGATGATGGTCGCCGAGAAGTTGGCCTTAACCGGGAGCGGAAAGTCGTAGCGTGCAGGCCGATGGTAGTCAAAGTAGTAAAGGTAGAGTTGGTTCGGTGTCCCAGCTGAGAGATAATACGCTCCCTCATACTCAGTAAGTCCTGTTGCTGTAATCTTCTCGATCAGAGAGTGGAGGAAGGCGATGCGTGGCGCCGATTCGCCGCGCAGACGGCCCGCGTCAGACCAACTTGGCTCCTCGGTCTCGGAGGTAAAGACCTCGCCGTGCGAGGCGTATGTGCCATCAATGATCGCCAGCCAGAAGCGGCGGGTCATCTCTTCGGCGGAGAGATTTCCCCATCGGCGATCTACGTCGCCCTCGTATTGGATCTCGTCATAGATGATAGGTTTGCGCCATGCTTTGCGGCGCTCTGCTGATTTCTCGAAATCATAGCGTTGCAGGCTGGCATGTGTGACCCAGGACTTAGTGTTGTCGTAGATAGGGCCGGAGTTGTGGATGGAGCGGAGATGGGAATAGGGGTCTTCGGCCACCGTGATCCGGAAGAATCGGTCCCAGTCATGCATCGTCTTGGTCTTCACGAGGTCATACTCGTTGGCGATAGACCACCAAACATTCCGGAATGCGGAAAGGCGCGCGATCACATAACGGAGATAGAAGTCGTCGGCCTCGAATCCCATGGACTTGTAGCCCCAGGCATCGTAAGGATGAAAAAGAATCAGGTCGGCCTCGATGCCGGCGTTTTGCAGGTCGAGGAGACGGCGTTCGAGCGTCTGAAAGTATGCCGGGTTGAAGCGGGTGAGGTCGTTCGTAGTTCCCGTGCGTGGGAAGGGGAGCATCTGCTTCGCCCGATCCCTGCCGAGCGGCTTCGGCAGCACGCAGATGCGAGTCTTATTAAAGTGAGCTTGCTTCATGCCCTCGAGCGAATTTCTGGCGTTGTCCTCGGCGGTAAAGAGATAGGCGTAGCAAGTGGTTCCAAAAGGGAAGTAGGGGGTCCCGTCGGCGTATTGGAAGTGAAACTCGCGCGTGGTGGTGACCGGCCCATGGTTGTTGGCCGTTGCTGGGCGCGTGCAGGTGAACGCTCCGGACTGATTGGCTATTTGGGGTACGGAACTTGCGGTCTCGTAAGTCCAATGGCCGGGCGCGTCGGGCATGAAGCGGATGCGATAGGTGCCATCTCCATCGTAAAATCCTGCTATCTCGACGGTACGGTGATTGAGGGTGAAGCGACCCGAGAGCGTGACATCTTTATATGGGTTTCCAATGGACGGACCATGGAGTTCCACCTCGAAGAGGCCCCACTGCTCCACAGTTCCGGAAGATGGAATGGAGACTGCGGCAGTGGCTATACCAGGCTGTAGTCCTGCAGCCAGTGTGGCTGCTCCTAATTTGATGAGATCTCTGCGGTGCATGAATTCCGTTCTGTGTGGCGAATGTCATCGATATGGGGAATCTACATGCCTGAAAGTATGGTTCTACCAATCGCGTTTAGAGGTGTCAATTTGAATTTGGAAATTATCGCGCCGAAACGAAATAATATGATGTATCGGTAGGTTTACTATGGGGTGCGGAAGCGGGGAGGCGTATGGTTCGGAAGAACGCAAAGGCAACAGCAGTGAAGGTGGTTACCGAAAAGACCGCGCGACGAAGGATTCCAAAGTGGGCGTTGCAAACGGTGGATGCTTCTTCGAGCGATGAACAGTACTATTTGCGGTCGATTGGCCGCGCGCTGGATGTGCTGAACTGCTTCGATGGGCTGACGGCACTTTCGCTCAAAGATATCGGCGCGAAAACATCCTTGCCGGAGTCGACCCTATTTCGCGTCCTGCTAACGCTGGAGAAGCATGACTATCTACAGCAGCACAGGGACGGAACATATCAATTGGCCCCCAAGTTGATCTTCGGTTGGCTGGTACAGGCGGCCAATAAGCTGCGCGACGTGGCGCGTCCTGAACTGGAGCAGTTGGCAAATGAGTTCAACGAAACGGTGAGTCTGGCGTACCTTTACGACGACCGCATCCATGTCCTCGACTGCATGGAGACATTTCACGAAATCAGAATATCGAACAAGGTGGGCCGTGTGTTACCCCCGCATTGCAGCGCTATGGGCAAGGCAATCACCGCCTTCCAGGAGCGCGCGCTGGCAGATCGAATACTCGAAGTCTACGGACTTACCCCGCGAACGGAGAAGACAATCGTAGACCGGCACCGCCTGTTCAAAGAGTTGGAGGAAGTGCGTAAGACCGGTGTGGGATACGACCGCGAAGAGTCGATCCGAGGCGGCCTCTGTATCGGCGCGGCATTGCGCCCGAAGGAGTTGCCCGTCGTAGCGGCGATCAGCTTGAGCACGCCTCTGGTAC
>JBDUAM010000169.1:0-3920 GCA_040004655.1 Chthonomonadales bacterium
TGCCTGCGGTTGGTCGGGCCGGAGAGGAAAGTCCGGGCTCCACAGGGCACGATGCCGGATAACGTCCGGGCGGGGTGACCCGACGGAAAGTGCCACAGAAAAGACACAGCGAGCCTGCTCGCAACGGTGAAATGGCGCGTTAAGAGCGCACCAGCGATGTGGAGACACATCGGCTAGCTAAACCCCATCGGGAGCAAGATTCGAACGTGAGGGATTGACGTTGCCCGCCGACCCTCCAGGAAGAATCGCATGAGGCTATGGGCAATCATAGTCCCAGATAGATGACCATACAAATACAGAACCCGGCTTACAGACCTTCTGCTTAACTCTACTCTCAAAGAAACGGTACGAAACACTTCAGTGTCCGTACCGTTCCCTATTTCCCTTATTCGGTTCTTGTGCTGAACTACTTCTTTACTGACGTATTCAGGTCCTTACGAAGAACTTCAAGCGCCTTCTGAAGTTGAGTGTCATGAACCTTATCGTCAAAGTTCAGGTCGACCCAATCTTCTGATTGCTTTACTTCCACGTCCGCTTTAATTCCGCCCGTGCCAAATACCGGCCTATGCTCGTCATCATATTTGTTACTGATGTCGTTGCCATTGGACGTAAAGTACTTGGCAGTGGTCAGCCTGAGAGCCGAGCCGTCATCGAGTGGAAAGAGGGTCTGAACAAGACCTTTACCAAACGTGTGCTCGCCAACCAGCGTGCCAGTTCGGTTGTCCTTAATCGCTCCCGCAACAATCTCGGAAGCGCTTGCACTGTTTTCATTCACCAGCACGGCAAGTGGAATTCTCTTGTGATTGTGTTGGTCGGTATCTACATTCAATTTCTGTCGCTGTCCGCTCTTCTCTTGAATGATCACAACTGGGCCGCTCTCGATGAATCGACTACCGACATCCACTGCGACTTTCAATAGGCCGCCCGGATTGTACCGCAAGTCGAAGACGAGCGCTTTCATACCTTGCTTCTCAAGCGCGGTCAATGCTTTGTCGAGCTGAACGTCACTTTTCTCATTGAACTCGGCCAGCATGATGTGCCCGATTTTGTTCTGTTCGTCTTCCATCCAGTACCGCACAATCACCGGTTCCACATGGGCTCGAGTGATCACGTAGTGTATGGGAGCGGGCGAACCCTTTCGAACTATGCTCAAACCGACCTTGGTACCAGCCGGACCCTTGATCAATTTCACGACATCGTTGATGTTCATCCCGCGAGTAGAAGTAGTCTTTGAAACTCGGGTAGCCGAAGCATAGGAATCAACGGAGAAAATAATATCGCCCGGTTTTATGCCTATTTTAAATGCAGGTGTTTCCGGAATGGGCCGGCGAACTCGAATTTCTTGTCCGATCTGTTCCAGCTCCGCACCAATGCCTTCAAAATCCCCACGTGTGGTCTGCTGCATTGAGCGCCATTCATCTGGGTCGAGGAAGCTTGTAAACGGATCGTTCAAGCTAAACAGCATCCCTCGAATAGCTGCAAATGTGAGTTCCTTGGACTTCTTAGGCGTGATCGGATCTCCGTAGTAATCTTTTTTGATAATGCCCAAAGCCTGCTGATAGGCAGAAATGGGAGCTTCGTCATCGGCTGCAGAAGCTGCGACGGCATGGCCAATGCCGAGATGTCCCAGGCCAAATCCATCAAAGTAGCCAAATGCCAACGGTAGCGCAATAAGCGGAACCAGAAGGGCGGTTTTCAGGCGTCCAAAGGAATGAAGTATCTGATTAATCATAGTAGGGAGCCCTTACGCCTTTCCCAGAATTGCTACAGCTCGTTGTACTACTTTGTCGGTTGCGCTGGGGCCGGTAGACGCTATATCCACGTCAGGTGTAATTCCTTTGAGTGAGTAATCGGTACCCATCGAACCGAGCATCTTGGCAGCGCTAAAAGTCATCGCAGCTCCACCATTCAGATCGACAAACTTCTGAAATATCGGATCTCCAAACGTTCGAGAACCAACAAGCTTGGCTCCTCCGCGTTCTTTTAGCGCAAGGGCGACCATCTCCGCAATGTTTGATGTTCCACGATTAACGAGGACTACAAGTTCGCGTTTTTTGTCAATACCCTTGACATCAACTGACTCGGTCTTGCCACCAGTGTGAACCATCGTAGCAACGGAACCTGAGGGAACGAGATCGCGGATCAACATCATCGCCGTGCCATATACTCCGGCTCTAACGGCTGTATACGATGGTCCACCAGCATTGTTCCTCAAATCTACAATGAGTGGTTTTTTCTCACTTTTCTTAATTGCGTCCCGAAATGCGTTTAATGCTTCAGCGTTAAATTGTGTGATGCGCAAGTAACCCACACCATTCGTGTCAGCATATTCAACCGGAGAAAGTTTGCCTGCACTCGGATGCACCGTCGCCTTGATGGGAGCCGCAACACCTTCGCGCTCAATTGTTAAGACCAAATCTGTAGTCTTGTTTGCATTGAGTTGATCTAATGCTTTGGGAAGGGATGTTCCGTCCGTCAGTTTCTTTACAGCAACCTTTACGGCAGCGCGAAATTCTTTGTCATCTGATGATGTTGCTTTCACCTGATCCAGGTCAAGCCGAGGATCGTAAGCGATTATCCAATGTCCATCGATTTCGGTAATGATGTCGCCGGGTTGAATTCCAGCTTTTTCGGCCGGACCCCCTGGAATAGGGGCAATCACAGAAAGTCGGCGTTGTTCGATGACACCCTTTTTGGCTTTGACAACCGTAACATGTGCGCCAATGCCGGTGTATGATCCGTCCAGTTCCTCAAGAAGTTTCTTCTTCTGTGCAGGATCAAGGAATCGAGTCTTCGGATCTTCCAGGGAGGCAAGCATGGTCTTCACCGCGCCAAATCCGAGCTTCTGATCATTGTCAATCTTGTCGACGTAATCGCTCTTGATATACCGAAGTACATCTTTAAACGTTTCTCCAGGACTTGAATCATCCTGTTCGGGTTTATGCCCGAGGAGGCTGGCAGAACCTGTTGGCTCGGAAGAAGTGAACCGAATGCCGTGCGTCACAAGTGGATTACTTCGAGACCTGACAAGCTGTCCGAACGCAAAGGAGCCTATTAAGACCCCGCCAAGTGGCGCGACCATCAGCGTGCGTTTCAAATTATTGTGCAATTCCTGCCTCCATCGGGTCAATCTTATGAGCAAACAAGGGACCGAATAAGCGATTATACCACTCGCCCACGACTCTTTCCTATAATTCGCATTACTACTTTATTCGACGATTTTGGTTTGACAAAGGTTCGAGGCGGATGCTATATTCGACTCTGAAAACGGGTGTTTTTGTTCTACCCGTTCCAACTACCATTTTCTCCGCACATGAGCCACTACTTGCCCTCTGATTTGAATTACGGAATTCGTCGTGCAATCGTGCCTGCCGCCGGTCTCGGTACCAGAATGAGACCGCTAACGAACGCCATTCCCAAAGAGATGCTTCCCCTCGGTCGTAAACCACTCCTCGAATATATCGTGGACGAGATTCGTGACGCCGGCATTTTGCAGGTCTTGATGGTTATTTCTCCCGGCAAAGAGATGATCGAGCGATATTTTGGGGATGGACACAAGTTTGGACTATCCATCGAATATGCTATTCAGAATCAGATGCGCGGCCTCGGCGATGCAGTCCTCCATGGAGAAATCTGGTGCGAGGGTGAAACTTTCGCGTTAGTATTTGGGGATTGCCTCATTGAATCACCATCAACAAACGTATTGTCTATGATGCTGCAATGTAGGTCGGACAATAGCGCAGATGGAGTGGTACTTACCGAACTTGTATCCCCGGATCGCGTTAACAAATATGGAATTCTTCGACCCAAGACCACGACCGGCGACCAATTTGAGATTGAAGGCATTGCCGAGAAACCACAAATCGGGCAAGCCCCAAGCTTGAACGCAGTTGCAGCTCGATACATTCTTTCTTCGGAAA
>JBDUAM010000536.1:0-13254 GCA_040004655.1 Chthonomonadales bacterium
CAACCCCGAACTGTCTACAAACTCAACGTTGCTGAGATCAAAGACCACCTGTTTGTTTGTTTCCAGAACCGGCGCCATGGCCTGTTTGAATGCCGATGCATTGCTCGTATCTAAATTCTCACCCGGAAGTGTAACGATAGTTACGTCCCCAGATTTGTCAATTTTTAGTTCCAGTTTCGTCTCCTCTCGACTCGGTTGTGCCACGCATTTTGATCAGTCCCAGGCAGTTTCGGCCCAATTCGTCCTGATAATAGTTTGCTTCGTCCACGCACTGTTCAATGATGTAGAGACCGAATCCGCTTTCTCGCGAGCCATCGAATGCTGGAGACGGTATGCCATCCCGCTCAAACGGTCGACCCCAGTCACAAAGCGTAATCGAGACTCTGTCTCCGTAGCCTTCGGCTTCTACCTGAATGCTTCTGTCTCGCGCGCCATCATAAGAGTGCAGAACAATATTGCTGACCGCCTCGCTGACCGCCAGAACCAGAGCATGAAGCTCATCGACAGACAACAATCCGGAATTCTCGATGCAGAAACGTTGAACGAACTGGCGAATCGTATTAATCTCCGCCGGGTTGCTCATCACTTCAATAGTAGCATGAGAAGTCGGTTTCTCCGCCTGTTGTTCGGCGATTTTGATCGCCAGACATGTTAAATCGTCCACTAATGTGTCTTCGCCAGTTAACCCTATGATTTTGTCACATACTCGATTGACAATGGTACTGGCGTCTTCTTCATGCAAACTGACAATCATCTCTATCAGTCGCTCAACACCGAAAAGCCCGTCCTTTTCCCTTGCTTCCGTAACACCATCCGAGTAGAAAAAGAAGATATCGCCAGGTTCAAAGTGCACGGTTACCTGTTGATAGACTTCCCACTCGCTGACGCCCAATGGCAGATTGTGCCCTTCAAGAAGGGTACATGTACCGCTGTTTTTTCGAAAATGTATGGTGCGCGTATGCCCGCCATCCACCAACTCCAGCTTCTGTTTATCCAGATCGAATCCGGCATAACAGAGTGTTACAAAGCTATCCAGATGCGTCAATTCTGGCGTTACCACCGAATGGACTGCCCCTACGATTTCAGCTGGCTCCGGATAACGTCCGTAATGCCGAAGTGATAGTCCCAATCGCCGGACTGCGTGCTGAAAACTACTCTTACTGCCTGCAGCCAGCAACGCGGCCGGTACGCCCTTGCCCATCACGTCTCCGACCAGCACATCAAACCTGTGACGGTCGTAGATGAAGAAGTCCCAGAAGTCGCCATCGATTTTTTGAGACGCGTGCGACCTCGCCCCGACCTGTACGCCTCTAATCGTATCGGGCAACTGCGGCACAAGCAGGGTCTGCTGAATACGAGTTCCGATATCCACTTCACGTTCGCGGGCGCTGTTTAGCGCGGCCTGGCTCGCCTGAAGCTCACGTTCGGCCTGTCGGCGCTCGGTGATATCCACTCCCGTGCCAACAATATGCTCAACATTCCCATTAACGTCTCGTATAATGCTATGTGACCAGGCAAACTCGCGCCAATTTCCATCGCGCATCATCCACTTCTGCTCGTAATCGACCTGTACAAATCCTCGACGAACGGCGGAGAATCCACGTCTTGCGTATCTGGCGAACTCCGGGGGCACGAAGACATCCCAGAAGTATTTGCCATTCACCTCTTCTGACGAAAAGCCACTCACCAGTTCGCAAGCGCGATTGAATCGCACTAACTTACCTCGTCGATCGACCACCGCCACCAGCGCGCCCGCCGAATCGACTACGGCCGCTACAAAGTTTCGTTCGGACCGAAGCGCAAATTCGGCCATCTTACGATCCTGTGCATACCGAATACATCGATCCAGCACGTCGGAATTAATCCGGTGCTTTACCAGATAGTCAGAAGCGCCTGCTCGCACTGCCTCCTGGTCAATCTCTTGATCAGCTTGCCCCGTTAAAAAGATAACCGCGCTGACACATCCTACAGCTACGGCATCTCGCAGCAGGTCTAATCCATTCTGTTTGCCAAGCCTGTAGTCCACCAGACAGACATCGTGTTCGTTCTTAACCATTCGCTGGAGGCCATCTTCGTACGTCTGGCACCATTCCAATGAAAATCTCTGGTTTTCAATATCCCCGAGCATTTCCCGGGTAAGAATGTAATCGTCTTCGTCATCTTCCACCAGCAGAATGCGCAATACATCTGGACCAACGGGGCTAATCATGTCGATCTCCCGGAAGTTCAGCAGTCTCGATCCAGAAACGTTTCAGGCTCGCGATAGTCGCGATCAGCTCATCAAATGCCGTTGGCTTGGTCATATAGGCGTTTGCACCAAGATCGTACGATCGCACAATGTCATCCTGCGCCCGCGACGTGGTGAGCACGATAACTGGAATCGACTTCAATCTGGTGGTGCTCTTAATCTCCTTCAACGCCTCGCGGCCATCAATCTTCGGCATGTTCAAATCGAGCAAAATCAGACTCGGCCGAGGCGCCAACCGAATATCGGTGTACTTGCCTTCATGTTTGAGGTACTCAAGGAGATGCTCACCATCATCCACAAACACAATCTCATGCTCAATCCCACACTCTTTCAGAGCGTCTAATAAGAGGATCCTGTCGTCAGCGTCATCCTCCGCGATGAGTATGGTGAGGTTCTTTGCATTGACTTTCAATTGGGCCGATTCCTTAAGGTCCGGCCGCCTTCCTCTGACGTACCGGCAGATTGATATTAAACGTGCTTCCGACATTCGGCTCGCTGACTGCAGATATCTCTCCGCCGTGCCGACGCGCGATAGTCTGGCAGATGGCCAGGCCTATACCGGTGCCTTCATATTCACTACGTCCGTGAAGGCGTTCAAATACGCCAAAAATACGGTCAGCATACTTTTCGTCAAATCCTATGCCATTGTCCTGCACGCGCAGGTAGCAACGTGGAGTTCCATCTTCCAGAGTCATGGTAGCAGATACGTGCACGACTGGCGCAACGCCCGGTCGGTGGAATTTAAGCGCATTGCCAATCAGGTTCTGAAGCAACTGCCGCATCTGACTTGAATCCGCGTAGACTGACGGCAAAGTTTCCACCGTCACTGTACCGTTTGTACGTTGAATCAGCGCCTCAAGGTCCGAAACTACCCCGCGTGCCACCTCATCAAGGTTTGTCAACACAAAGGGAGTCTGCCGTGTTGTCACTCGTGAGTACGAGAGGAGATCGTCAATAAGTTTCTGCATGCGACTGGCGGCATTCTGCATGCGTTCAAGATAATCTTTAATCTCGCTCGTACACGCATCGCCGAGTTTCACTTTTAGACGATCCCCAAATGTCTGGATCTTTCGCAGTGGTTCTTGCAAGTCGTGGGATGCAACCGAAGCAAAGTCCAAAAGCGCACGATTACTCCTCTGCAATTCGGCCGTTAGAGCATGATTTTGCTCCTCCGCTCGCTCACGCTCTGTAACATCATACGCAACAACGAGTCTCGCCGGTCGGCCATCCACATTTAATGGTCGCCACGAAACTTCAACAGTGATGAGGGAGCCGTCTTTTCGCCGATGCCGGCTGCCGAGCTCCTCCATCAAATCGTGTTCCATCTCTTCCGGAGCTTCACGAAGTCGCGCTAGGTCGGCGCCCGGATGTAACTCCAGAAGATTCATGTGAAGAAATTCCGCACGGGAATAACCATAACTCTTCATTGCGGCGTCATTTACGTCGAGGAAATCGAAAGTATCGGAATCGACCACAAACGTAGAAAGTGGATTAATCTCAAAGAGGCCGCGATATCGAGATTCGGATGCGATCAGTGCGTCTTTGGCCTGGGCGTTCTCCGTCACATCCCTTGAGATGCCAATAACACCCACTACCTTGCCCGTATGATCGCGGTAGGGCGCTTTAGTGGTGTGGAGTCGACGGGAGATGCCCGCCGCCTGTACATCGCTCTCAGACATCTGAGGTTTGCCGGTATGAAGAACCTTTCGGTCCTCTTCTTGCAACTTCTTGGCAGCTTGCGAATCATATAGCGCGAAATCGTCTTTTCCGAGAACTTCATCCACGGTCTTGCCGACCATCTGTGCGCCCGACGAGTTCATTAACAGATATCGAAGTTGGTCATCTTTAAGGAAAACTGCGTCCGGAGTTCCATCAGCGACGGCCTTTAAGAGTAGATGGCTTTCTTCAAGAGCTTCCTGAGCGTCCCGCAATTCGACCATGCGGAGCTCAACCTGTTTGCTGCGATCAGCCACACGTTCTTCAAGGTCATGCTGAGAAGCGAGAAGCGATTGCTCGTACTGAATCTGATAAGTAATGTCGCGGCCAATTCCCACGATTCCTCGAACAATGCCGTTCGAGTCGCGATAGGGTCCACGGGAGATTTCGTAAATACTTATGCCTTCTTCGCTGTGGAATTCGGCGTTCGTTACGATTGATTCTCCAGAGGTGATGATCTCCTGCTCGAGCTTGCTTAGTTCTTCAAATTCAGGAAGTGGGACGTAGGCTTCGGCGGTTTTGCCCAACAGGTCATCGGCATCACCACCCACAAGTTGGGCGGCTGCATCATTGATGATGAGGTATTTTCCGCTAAGGTCTTTAGCAAAAATAGCGTCAGGGGAAGAGCGAACGACAGCCTGAAGAAGTTCTAAACTGAGGTGTAGATCAGACGGAACTGGGGCGACATTAAAACCATCCGACCGATTGCTCGACGAAGGCTCGCGGTTGTTCTTATCCTGTCGTTCTTCCGTCAAATGGTCACCATCCGGGTAGATATTCCAGCGCTGGTCTCTACGTAAAGTGGTTTCACACCGCTCCAGAGAATATCTCCGTGACAACCATACGTAATTTTCCGTTAAAACTATTCTAACATTACCGCATTAGCGGACCATTAAGGTATTACTTTTTTGATCGGGCGGGCGAGCAATTTGGAACAAGAAATATTCTGAACAATCATTTAGTGAGCATTTAAAGTAAATATCAGAATTGAAGGACCGGAAGCGACTTTGCCATGATGTCATCAATGGATGATTTCGCTCCGGACTTCCACAGCGCAATGAAATCCTTTTCGGGCACATTTGCTTTCAGTTTAGTTGCAAATCTCGAACTCTCGGCCTCTTTTACAAAACCTGCGGCAGCGGCGGAAGCAGAATAGGCTCCTACAGCCAGATCAGCTCGATCTGAGCGGATTAACGCTTCTGCCAGCATTCCGAGCAGCTCAGACATGCCAGTTGTGCTGTCCTCTGCCAGCCTGCACGCCGCGAGCTCTTTCCAGGCGATTACGAACGAGTTGATGTCGTTTTGATTTACTTGAACGTCACAGAGTTCTTCCAGGAAGAGTGCATAGAGGTCGCCCCTCGAGTGACCCAGCATTCCCAGTCCCTCTTGTATCAGGCTGACGGCGTCAGGATAGTCTCCCCGGTCATTTGCTACGCCTGATAACTGCAAATAGGCGTTTGCTATCATGCTTTCCGGTTCGATGGATGCCTGAACATCTGATGCCTCGGCAAATAGCTTTTGCGACTGCTTAACGTCCCCTTCAGCGTGATGGATTTCTCCAAGGATATACAGAGCATCCGCTTCGCCAATCCGATCTCGCAGTTCTCGACGGGCAGTCAGACACTTCAAACCAAATCCTTTGGCCGCATCCAGATTATCCAATTCTTTTTCAGCAAATGTAACGGCGTCCAGAGTCCGGGCAATAGCACACCGTGATTTGAGCGGATCAAGTAGCGCCAACCGGTCCTTTAAAGTTTCGATCAATGCTTTTGAATCGCCAATTTCGCGGTGGGACATGGCGAGGTCGGCAAGCAGAATGAGGCGAGAATTCCCGTCATCGCCGGCATCCGGCCCAAGCATCTTGATGGCTTCGCGATACATGAAACGTGACTCAACATGGTCGCCCTGAGCTGCTGCCAGTCGACCCGCGCCGTGATAGAGTCGAATTGAATGATCGGTACTCTTCCTGGCCGAAAATCTTGACGCAATTGCCCGGCGACCTTCTGCCACGTGTCCGCGCATCAACCAGAATCGCCAGATGGACGCCGCAACTTCATCGGCACAGGGATTTGATTGGTTCGATTCCGCGCGTGCAATCACTGCGCGCATGTTGCCACTGTCAAGTTCAATAGCATCCAGCGTGTGCACAGACCCTGATCCGGTGATGGCAGGCTCCATTGACTTTGCGAGCTCAGCATAGTACTTATCGTGTGCGGCCGACCACACTCGTGCCTTTGATTCATCCAGCAGATCGCCAGCATATTCACGAATTGACTCGAGCATGCCAAATCGCATGCCTTCTTCCGTTTCGATAGAATAGAGAAGCGATCGATTCCGAAGATGGCTCAGGTTCAACATAGCCTCAGAAACTTTTACACTTGAGACCTCGGCGGCGGCGGCAATGGTCCATCCACCGTGAAAGACAGAAAGCGACGCGAAGAATTCTTGCAATTTGGGCGAGAGGAGGTTGTAACTCCAATCGATGGCCATGCGCAGAGTCTGGTGTCTCGAGGTAGATGCCCGTCGGGGATTGACCAGCAGTTCAAATCGCTCGGAGAGTCGTTCCAGCATCTGGGTTGGAGTGAGCATTTGCGCCCAGGCGGCTGCCAGCTCGATGGCAAGAGGAATTCCCTCTAATCGACGGCACAACTCCGCCACCGCCGCGACGTTTCTAGGCGTCACCTGAAAGTCCGGACGTGCAGCCTGCGCTCGGTCGACAAATAGCTTTGCGGCATCATACTCCAGCAATTGCCTTGGATTACTGTCGACTGACGGCGCTTCCAATGGGAAAAGGCTAAAGTCTACTTCCCCTGGAATACCCAGAGTCACCTGCGACGTTACCAGCGCTTTCAACATTGAAGTATTGGATAAAATTTGCTGAAGCACTTGCGCTCCGTCCTCTGCAATCTGTTCAAAATTGTCGAGAACCAGAAGCTGAGGTCGGTCAGAGAGTGCAGAAATCACTTGATCAATAATCGACTGTTGCGGGTCTGGCGTAATTCGCATTGCTGCTGCAATAGCATCTGCCATCAGGTTGGCATCTGTGATGTCCGCGAGGCCCACAAACCAGATGTGTTCGGCGTAGGCGTCACGAAGTCGACTTGCTGCTTCTATTCCAATACGTGTTTTGCCGCTGCCGCCTATTCCCGTTATGGTGATGAGTGAGTTTGGAGATCCGGGTTCCAGCAGAGCTGTAATCTCGTCCAGCTCTTTTTCGCGACCCAGAAACCTGTTGAACTGAATGGGGATATTCCCCACGCGAACAACAGATTTCGGCGCCTCTCTCGCTTGCGTCTTATTCGATTGTTTCTTTTCCTCCAGGGGAATTCCGTCGTGCCGAGATGGCAGGCGTTCAATTCCTTCGGCTAATTGCTTCGCCAGCTCGCGAGTGGGACCCGATGGGGCAGAGCCCAGCTCCTCACGAAATACTCTTGTAAGTTCTTTATATTGTTGTAGCGCGGCGGTTGGTCGACCCATTGCCACATAGAGCCGCATTAAGTTGACGTGGGATTGTTCACGAAGGGAGTCAGCAGCGATTGCTCTGTGAGCGTATTCAACCGCACGATCAAAGTCCTTTTTCTCTACCAGAATTCGCGTAATTCGTCGCAATGCGCCGAGGTATTGGTCGGCGAGGCGGGTTCGTTCTGGATCAATCCAATCGTCCACCCAGCCAGACAAAAGATCGCCTTGATAGAGTTCGATGGCAATTTGTAGATGCTTCGCGCGAGTTTCGTCATCGTCCGCCAACTCTTCTTTATGAAGGGCAGATTCAAATTCAGCAACGTCGGTTCCAATAACTGCGGGGTTGAGACCTATACGCACACGATCAGCCACAAGAACGGCGCCCATTGGGACGCCCGGAGGCTCTAACTGGTGACGGAGGGAGTTTAAGGCAACGCGAAAGTTGTTCCTAGCCGATTCAATCTCGGCATCTGGCCAGAAAAGTTCAATAACTGCGTCGCGAAATGTCTGCTTGTTCGGATAAAAGGCGAGGTAGGCTAAAAGTGACCCATTTTTTGTGCTGCGAAACCTGCTGACGACCTTGTCGCCCTGCACCAGCCTGAGGCCACCGAACAATTCGATGCGCCATGGATTATCCATTTATGAACGCTGTCCCACTCGATTTTGTCGACGTATTACACTCGCGACTATTCGTTATTCATTAGACCCTAACGAGTGTTAATCCTCTTTCGGAACGGTCCATCTCTCATTAACAATACATTTATGGATGCTAACATTCTTCTTTTTCCTGAAATAGGTGATCCAGGCGATCCGACAGGTGGAGTTCTAACGTTGTAAACGAGAGGTCAAAAGCCATGGTCCAGAGCATCACCAGCGCTTCGTCTTTAGGAAAATCGAGTACTCGCGCGAAGAAATCTCGTAATATCTCCTCGTAGGTTGTTTTTTCCTCTTTTAGAACTATTGGCGACCGCAACTGACCTTGAAAAACGTCATCCTGCACACGGTCAAGAAACTCCCGAACGTTGGCCGGCGTGGCATGCTCAAGGTTATGCCCAAATTCTTTACGGATCAGTTTTCTAAAATCGTCAGTTTTCAATAATTAGCTCTATAATTGGATTGAAAATGTGGTCGATTGAGGATCAAGCGACGGCACCATGCCGGACCCTCAATCGAGTTTCATTATCGCTTGAACAGGATTTTCGCCTCTTCGTACATTTCCAGCGGCACTCTCTTTAACTCTTTCACTGCATCTTCAAGAGGCACGCCAACAATTCGGTTATTCTGAATTGCCGACATCATGCCGAACTCACCGGCGTGCACGAGTTCGGCAGCCTTAATTCCCAAACGGGATGCAAGCACCCGGTCAAACACGCTCGGTGATCCGCCGCGCTGAATGTGCCCGAGCACGGCAAATCGAGTTTCGATGCCGGTTCTCGTCTCAATCTCCTTAGCAAGATATTCTCCGACGCCGCGGTCGCTCAGAATCATGTGTCCGAACTGATCGAGTTTAACCTCTTCACCATCCATCAACGGGATTTCAGTACCTTCAGATGCCACCACGATACTGTAGTTCTTGCCCCGTTCGCGAACCGATTTTAGATGGTCGCACATCTCTTCAAGATCGAGCTTCACTTCGGGAAGTGTAATCCAGTCGGCGCCGCCAGCGATTCCCGTGTAGAGGGCCACCCATCCGGCGTGGCGGCCCATGACTTCAACCACCATCACGCGATTGTGCGATCGGGCTGTATCTCTTAGACGGTCCACGCTATCCGTAGCAACCGATACTGCGCTGTCGAACCCAAACGTGAAGTCCGTCGCGTTCAGGTCGTTATCCATAGTCTTCGGTACGCCGACCGTATTGATACCAGCCTTGAAGAGCTTATTGGCCACACCTAGTGTATCTTCGCCGCCAAGTGCAACTACCGCATCCAGCTCATGCTCTTTGATGTGCTTGAATGTCGCTTCCAGGTCCAGTTCGCGACCAGGCTTAAATGGGTTCGTTCGGGAAGAGCCGAGCATGGTTCCACCCTGCAGAATGATGTCCTCTACGTCTTTAATGCCAAGCGGTCGATAAACTCCGTCGACCAACCCCTTCCAACCGTTCAAATACCCTCGACACTCATATCCATAATCGAGCGCTCGCAACACAAATCCCCTGATGGCAGGGTTAAGGCCCGGGCAATCGCCGCCGCCCGTTAAAATACCGATACGCATTCTTCTCTTGTCCTCAATTTTGTTCTTCCGCAGCGCATCCCTGGTTCCAACATCAACGTTGAAACCAGAGTGTGATGGCGCAGAATTTCTGTATTATCTTTCGGGTGCAATCAGGCCGTATTCGCCATCTTTCCGGCGGTACAGCACGTTCATCTCTCCCGACTCTTCGTTGAGAAAGAGAAAGAAATCATGGTCCACAGCTTCCATCTGACCGGATGCTTCTTCGGCAGACATAGGTTTCATCGGGAATCTCTTCGTCCGGAGGATCCCCGGAAGATGTGGTTCATCGCTCGGGCCAAGCAATTCATCGGATACGCGCTGGCTTATTTCCTCGCGAGATATTCCTGGCCGATGACTTTTCTTGAACCGACTCTTGTGCCGCTTAAGCTGCTTCTCCAGCTTTTCAATTGCCGCGTCCGTCGCGGCGTGAAGGTCACTCGATCTCTCTTCGCTGCGGAGAAAGACTCCATCTCCTGAAACGTTAAGTTCAATGATCTTCATGCCACGTTCAAACCCGTAAACCAGCGTGGCTGATTCGACGTGGTGGAACAACTTCATTAATCTTGAAAACTTGCCATCTGCATATGCGGGCAGATCGTTCGGTACAACTTGTCCGCGTCCCTTCACCGTTAATTCCATGGCTCAGGACCTCCTTGCGATTTTATTGCATCAACGTATACGACACTTCAACGTTTCTCCACTCGTCACCGGATTAGGGTGGCGGTGGCCCAACAGGCAGCTCCTTCACGGTTGCCTGCAAATCCCAGGCCCTCAGCCGTGGTCGCTTTTATGTTTACTCGGTCTGTTTCAATCTGCAATGCTCCGGCGATAGCTGCGATGATCTGCTGTCGTCGACCCATAATCTTCGGCGCCTCCAGCAACAGCGCGATATCTACGTTGCCAACCGTCCAACCGGCTTCCAATAACTTTCGATGAACCTCTTCAACAAATTCAATGCTGCGCCGATCTTTGTGCTTCGCGTCGGTGTCGGGAAACAGCACTCCGATATCCCCCATTCCCGCCGCTCCAAGCAGAGCATCGCAGACCGCGTGAAGTACTACATCTGCATCTGAATGACCCTTCAATCCGGCCGAATGTTCAAATTGAACGCCGCCAAGCCAGAGCTCACGACCAACCTCAAACCGGTGCACATCGTACCCAACTCCGGTGCGAATATCCGGCCCGGAATTCTCTCCCAAAATACTCTTCAGCCTCTCCAGATCCTCGGTATTGGTGACTTTGATGTTATGCGGGTCGCCTTCTACAACCTTAACCTTGTGTCCACCAACCTGCAATATGCCAGCTTCATCGGTCTGTGCGAATGCTGCGTCCCCAAGAACCTTATACGCATCCAATAGCAATTCTAATCGCGCGCCCTGCGGCGTCTGTACAGCGCTCAGTTCGCTGCGATCCAACGTCTCTGCGACTATGCCGTTCTCATCAAGCCTTCGGATGGAATCTGTTACCTGAAGTCCTGGAATTGCAGCTCCGGCTTCTGAAATTCCATCAATAACACGGGTTATCAAAGCCTGCGATACAGCCGGCCGTGCCGCATCGTGCACCAGCGCGACGTCACAATTGATTGGCAGAGCCTTCAGACCGTTCAAAACCGATTCTGCGCGGGACGCACCGCCGACCACCACATCAAGCACCTTGTCAAAGGGCATGCAAGCTGCTCGTATGCGATCAATCTCGAATTCTGAGCAAGAGACCACAACAGAGTAGATTCGATCATGCATTTCGAAGGCTGCCAGCGTGTGATCGAGAATGGTTTTGCCAGCGACTTTAGTCCAGATCTTATTCTGTTGGCTACCGAATCTTAGGCCGCGACCGGCCGCCGGAATTACCACCCCCACTATCTCCGTAGTGGCCATCCTCTCCGTCGCCGTTGCTCGAAGAACCTCGAACCCGAGCGAAAATCATTTTTCCAGCAACCGTTTGCAGCACGCTGGTGACAATAACATACAGGTGCTCGCCAATGTGCTTTCGACCATCTTCAATTACGATCATCGTGCCATCATCAAGATAGGCCACGCCCTGATTCTGCTCTTTGCCCTCTTTGATGACCATGACCGGCATTTCTTCACCGGGAAGGACCACTGGCTTTAAGGCATTAGCTAATTCGTTAACGTTCAAAACCGTCACGCCCTGAAGCGCAGCCACCTTGTTCAAGTTAAAATCATTGGTCATGATTACGGCATTCATATTCTTCGCCAGCGTGACTAGTTTGGAGTCGACTTCGTCGTGCTTCGCTTCGCTGCCGAGCTTGTTATCATAGGTCCGAACGATGAGTGGAAACTCTTTCTGCATGACATTGAGGATATCGAGGCCGCGCCGACCACGAGCGCGCTTTAGCGAATCGCCAGAGTCGGCGATATGCTGAAGCTCATCGAGTACAAATCCAGGAACGTAGAGCGGCCCTTCGACAAATCCAGTTCGACAGACGTCTGCAATTCGACCATCAATGATCACGTTCGTATCGAGGATTTTGCAATGTTCCAGTGCCAGCTCCTCACCATCTAGGCCCACAGGGGAATTGGATGATCCCACAAACCGAAACTCATGCTTCATACTCATGGTTGCACGAATTCCGAGGTAGACGAATGAGAAACCGAGCAGAATGGAAATCGGAATACCGACGTACTTAATCTGCAAAAGCAAAAGAAAGAACGGCAGGGTCACGGTGATTCCGAGGAATGTTCCGATTCCGACAGAGATCTTGTCGCGGGTCGACATCCGCTCAATGGCGTTACCGGCGTAGATGATTCGCTGGGCTAGCTTTGGACCAAGAATGACCCCCAGCAATATCCCAAGCATACCGAGCGCACCAATGAGGAATCGGGCGTAGGGTTCAGATAACTGGGCAAATTCACGGAACATAGAGAATATACTATTCTCGGGCAGAGCCTTAATTCCAAGGCCAAGCGACACACCGAGCCCGCCCAGCACAAGAGCGCAGACGGCCATAAAAAGTTGCTTAAAATTTCGAATGCTCACGCGATTGTTCGCCAATCTCACACATTACAGGCAGGTCGTACGTGCCTGATTTTTGCCATTCTTAGTAGCTATCGAGATTCGATAATCTCGATCTTAAGTTTGCCAACAATGTTGGCCACACGGTACATATCTGTTACATCACCCTGGGCAAATTTAACGTGGGTTGCATCTACCACTTCCATATTGAGCGTCGGGTCCACAGGAACCCATTCACCCAGCCAGCATTCCGCCCAAGCGTGATAATAGAACTTTCCATCGCCGAATACAATCCCACCAACCAATCGCGTGGGCACTCCAGCCACTCGCGCCATGCCTGCAAATAGCGCAGCATAGTCCCTGCAGACTCCTCGGCGTTTGTGAAAAATCTCCCCACTGGATCGAGGAACGCCAATCGTATAGTCCGGAGTCATATTTTGAAACACCCAGGTTCGCAATTTCTGCACGACCGAGGCTGCATTCTTATCCGACCCTACCAACTTCTTTGTCTGTGCCACCAGATCAACGTCGGTGCCTTCAAGATAAGGCGCAGGAGCAAGATATAGTTTTAGGGCATCATCCGCAATCGGGAGCATCACGGGCTTCAATCCCGAAGGATTAATCGCTGTCACCGAATACTC
>JBDUAM010000585.1:0-13250 GCA_040004655.1 Chthonomonadales bacterium
TGCGGAGAACTGTTGCGCCAAGCCTTTCCGCGATGTCAGCTGTGGCATCCGACGAACCATCGTCGACCACGATGATCTCGCCTGCAAAGCCGCCGGATTGGATGGCGCGAAGGGTCTCCCCGATGCGCTCTGCCTCGTTAAAGGCCGGAATTACGACGGAGATCATCATTCACGGGGGCTGGCATAAGGCCATTGGAAGCGGAACTCTTTACACCATAACTGCCGCGCTGGGACTTTAGCGCAAGAATGAGTGCAATCGAGCCAATGTCGGAATCAACATTGTCGACGGACGTTATGTCTCCTGTCTTCCATGCGGGTATGTAACTGATCTCCGCAGTCTCAGGTTCAACAGCTACCACAGCGGCCCTCAGGTCCTTCAATTGGGCAATCAACGGTAGGTCGACGAGATCGGTTCGACCGGCATCGGCAATGGTAGCGCCGCCAACAATGATAACGTAATCTGGGATAGTTTTGAAGTCGCCTTCGTAATGCAATAGTTTTGCCGTCTCGAGATTTGCAAGATCAGAATCGCCGCCACCCCTACTAATACTCGCCGCAACAACACGTATTATTGCATCGCTCGTATCTGGTAAATCTGGATGAAGTCGCTTTAACTGTTCCAGGACCTTGCTGAGATTGATTGCCGCCCGAGCGCCAAAAGTTCGTTCGATGGTGGTAACGCTGGTAATACTTGCTCCAGACCTCTCCAGAGAATCTCGGGTCGATTTGACTGCATCAGGATAATCTCCAGTCTGAATGATGGCGACCTTGACACCACTCAACTTGCCTTCCATCTGCTTGGAGTAAAAAGTAACGAGGCTCTGATATCGCTTTAACTGGGTGCGAGTTCCCTGGACTTCTTTATTGAATTTATCACTTAGATCTTTTACAACTCTGGTCTGCGCTGCTACTATCGCACTCTGCACAAAGGAGCTGCCGATCACAATTCCCACACCAAGTGCGAGAAAGACGGCGCAAATAGTAACCACATGGTAACGAAAGCCGGGTGACAAATTAGTTCCTATTTTCCTTGAAACGTGAGCCGGAGAGTGGTGAGCACCGTTCTAAACCAGGGTGAGTATATGGCAATTACACCCACGGGAAACATTGCAGCAATAACGAGCATGGCAATCTCCCTGGTAGCAGGCTTACTGCGCGTGGCCCAGAGCCTTCCAATACCCTTTGCATCTAAAAGCTTGGCGCCAGTTCTTAGTCGAACCAGGAAAGTGCTCGCCATACCGCCTCGCCCCTTGTCCAAAAACTCTACCATAGAGAAATGAGTTCCAACGGCAACAATCAACGTTGCACCCTTTTCATCCGCTAACAGAATGGCTACATCTTCGCTGGTGCCAGGCGCGTGAAACACACTGCTCGTTAACCCTAACGCCTTGAGACGTTCCAGACCAGGAACTTCGCGATCCCGATTTACATATCCGTGCACGATCAACTCTGCTCCGCAGCGAAGCGCCTGGTCGCTGACGCTATCCATGTCTCCAATAATAATATCCGGTTTCCAGCCCTCCTGTAACAGGGCATCGGCGCCTCCATCCACACCAATGAGCGCGGGGCGAACTTCCGCTACGTAATCGGCAATCGCCTTAAGGTCCTCTTTGTACCCCTCGCCCCGGACGACAATGAGCACATGCCGATCGGAAAGTTTGGTCTTGAGGTCCGGCAAGTCGATCGGATCGAGCAGAATAGACTTCTCTTCTTCAATGTACTCCAGCGTATTTCGCGCAAAAGACTGTAATTCGTTCTGCAGGTTGGCTTTAGCTGATTCCAGACGTTTTTCAAGTTCGGAGGTGGAATATCGAATTCCGGACCCAGAACAGGCTCCGAATTGGATGTCCCCACCTCGAACATAACACATGGGATGCTGGGAGTTGAGCGCCGAGAGAAAGAGGGACTCCTCGAGACTATCCACAAACGGGATACCGGCCTCTAAGAGGAGCCCTGGGCCTCGATTCGGGTAACGACCCGTAATCGCGGTGGATGCGTTCAGAACGGCGGCTGGCTGGCAGTCGATCAGTGCTCGTGCGGCGGTCGCATCAAGGTCAGCATGGCGTATGAACGCCACATCTCCGGGTCGCAGATCTTTCACAAGGTCTTTCGTTCGGCGGTTAGCGCGAATGGGTCCCTGAATCAGTTCTGTAGTTGCTGTGGCCATGGATGCTTAAATCTTCTCCGTCACGCTGTGCCCGATCGTACTCAATTGGACCTTTAGACCTTACCCCATACCAACAAATCTATATTACTTTCTCTAACTACGGCAATACTTAGTAGTAGTTTCACCATCAATTGTTAAAACAATTCGGGCAACTCGGATTGTTGAGTTGCCCGCATGACACCATTTTGAAAATCACTCGATACAAATTACCGTGAAATTAGGGTTTGAACACGGAATCTGCGACGCCTACATTTACCTTAATGTCTTTGTAAGCCGTAATGCCAGCGACAATTCGATCCGTGTTCTGAACTTCCACTTCCGTGGGCATCCAGATGCCCGGCTTGACCTGAACAACCTTCTTGAAGAAGAAGATTGCCTGAAGTTTTCCATTTTGGCTGTAAGATTCACGTTTGAGAACGACCTTGGTTTTGGGATCGATATAGATGATATGGTGCGAAGTATCTTCGTCTCGATCCTTGTAGGTCATATCAAATACGGCAACCGGGGTCTCGTCCACCGTTCCATTTCGAAGGAATTTGGCGTTCGTGTAAGTTAGGTAGAAATCGGAGACGAGTCCGACATCCATCAATGACTTTCGTTTTCCCGGCGACCCATCAAAATTGCGCTCGGTCAACTTTCGACCGTTAATCATCACGATCTGCTTGGTGCCCGTGAGGATGTATCCAACCTTGGAGCCTTCGGCCGAGCCTTCCATTCGAACCATATTCGGCTCTTTGTACGACATCTTGACATCGTGGATTCGAAATGCGAGCCCAAAATCCTTGCTGATCTTCCCAAGCTCTCGCTGATCTGCCTTTATCATCGTGGCGTTAGCGGTAAAATCGTCAAGTTTTTCGCAGACGAAGCTCTTAATGTTGGTGTCTGCGCGCAGCCCTGAAGCTATTCCAAGGAAAATTGCAAAAGATGCGAGAGTGATCGATTGTCGACCTATCATGATTACGTCCTTTTATTTTTGAGTGTAATGTAACGACCTACCTAACATTATACGCCCGTAACCGGTTGTGGTGGCATGCAATTTGCAGACAAGTCAGGTAATGCCGCCTGCAAACCCCTTGGACCCGTAATATTCCCGTCTTGTTATGAGATCGTTGGAACAAACTGCCATACTTGTTGAGGATGCCGCGAAGGGCCATCCGTCCCAACTCGACGTGCCGCGAGGAAGACGAGCTTTGTCTTCTGCGTCCCCTTTGCTTCAATGTTTTTTGTCGTCCAGATCGAGCAATCGTTGAATTTGAGCCGTCGACAGCAACTACGGAATAGACTTAATCATCTTTTTGTAAAGTCCGTCGACCACAGCAAACGTATATTTCTCTTCAATCACCTTTCGAGACCGCTTGCCCATTTCCACCAACCGGTCGGGATCAGAAGCAGCATCTTTCAGTGCCGCAATCAACGCTTCAGTGTTGTTTGGTGGAACGAGCCAGCCGATGTTCTCTTCCTTCACTACCAGCGCCAGTTCAGAGTGAGGGTCAGCGACCGCTATGATCGGTTTGCCGGTGGCCATGACGTTGTACATTCGACTTGGCACGGATACCCCGGCCATGCCGGGCACAAAGGTAATGATCGAGACGTCGCACGCATTCAGCGAAGTCTGAAGCTCTGCACGCGGTCGATAACCAAGCACAGTCACATTCGGAAGCTCTTTGGATTTCTCTTCAACAAACTTCTTCTTTGCGCCAGACCCGATAAAAAGAAACTTGAACCGAGTGTCAGACGAGAGCTTTTCTGCCGCCGCCATCACATACTCCAACCCATGGGTTCGGCCCATATTGCCAGAATACTGTATGACAAAATTGTTCTCCATCCCAAGCTCTTTGAGGAGCGCGTTGTCATTTCGGTCGCCCGGTTTTACGTCATTGTGGTCCGCCCAGTTTGGGATGATGACCACCCGATCACTCTTATTCCCCAGCTTCTGGTAGACCAGACTTTCCATGTCTCGGCCCAACGCGATCACACGTGTTGCCGTTCGATATAGCTTACGATTGATGCTGCCAACCATTCGGCTGATCAGAGAGGTTTCGGTCGTCAGTCCCGTGGCGACAAGCACTTCAGGATAGACATCTTGAATCAACAGGCAGAGTTTCGCCCCCTTGACCCAGCAGACGATTCCGATGATAAACGGGAGCGGTGGCGGATTGGTGACCACAATCACCGGATCGCCCTTCTTGATTCGCGTAAGCGCTTTGAAGAAGATAGCCATGCTGACGGTCAGGGCATTTACAAGACGAAGGGGCAAGTTGTCTTTGGGGAAAGTGGTACCGGAGCATCGCTCAATCTCTACGCCGTTGTGCGTCTCTTTGATCGGGGCTCGCGTACCTCTCGCAGAATAGGAAGGCTGTCCGCAAAGAACTCTAACCCTGTTCTCCTCAGCTAATCCCTCTGCAATTTTTGAGAGGAAATACCCAGTGGAGTTGTCATCTGGATAGTATATCTCGGATACAGCCCATACTGTTCGTGCCATAAAAATTGAGCCTGAGCCCCCTGATTTCAGTTGTTAAACCACACTATATTGACAGTTTACCCGTTGGGCATTCTTGCAAATGAGACCGACTCGTCACATAAAAAGCCGGCACCCCAGTACAGAGGTTCCGGCTTTCGTAACATAGGATGTCTACTTTGATGTCATCTGTTCATATATCCAGTTGTAGGTCTTTTCCATGCCCACGGCCAGCGGAATGTTTGGTTCCCAGCCAAGATACTTCTGGATCAGCGTGTTATCACTATTTCGTCCATTCACACCCTTGGGTGCGGAGAGGTTGTAATCACGGCTCAGCTTAATATCCGCGATCCCCTCAACGATATCGACCAATTGGTTGATCGTCACCATTTCGGAGCTCCCGAGGTTGATCGGCTCTTTGATGTCGCTCTCCATGATCATGTTGATGCCTTTGATGCAGTCATCAATGTACATGAAGCTGCGGGTCTGCTCGCCATTGCCCCAGATCTCGATCTCATGCTTGCCGGATAACTTGGCAGTGATTACTTTTCGGCTGACGGCTGCCGGAGCCTTTTCGCGGCCACCGTCGTAAGTACCAAGCGGACCGTACACGTTGTGGAATCGTGCGACCCGCGTTACCAGGCCGAAGTCCTCGGTAAAGTGTCGGCACATGCGCTCACTGAAAAGTTTCTCCCAGCCATAACCGTCTTCTGCCAGCGCAGGATAGGCGTCTTCTTCTTTGAGTCCCGGATTGTTTGTATCGGTCTGCTTGTCGCCATTGTAGACGCAGGCAGAGGAGGCGTAGAAGAATCGTTTGACGCCCTTCTCCTGTGCAGCCATCAGCAGATGCGTGTTGATCAAGACACTCAACATACACATCGCCTTGTTGTTTTCGATGAAACCCATGCCACCCATGTCGGCAGCAAGGTTGTAGATCTCGTCCATTCCCTCAGATGCCTTGCGACATGCCTCGATCCCCTTGAGATCGAGCACTTGGTTGTCTGCCGTTGGGTGAACCTGATACCATTCGCTCTGAGGCTTAATGTCTGCGACTCGAACGGCGTGACCCTTCTCGATGAAAAACTTTGCCAGATACCCACCAATAAAGCCGCCACCGCCGGCGACCAGAATCTTCTTCATATTTTCCCCCGTAGGATTGTCGTACGTCTAAATGTACGCTATTGCTTGGTCGGTAGTTTTAAGACGACTGAAACCTCGACCTTGTTCAACTTTTAGATGCAACAGTTTTTCAGGACTCAATCTCGATCAAATCCTTCGTTTGCTCTCAGCCATTCCACCGTCTGTTCAGCAGATTGCTGTAGGCTGAACGGCTGTGGTCCACACGCCTGTTTTAAAGGATCGATACTTACATCCATTTGGCTGAGCATATTGTTCAACCGATAGGAGGTCAACGGAAAGCTCTTGCCGACCATTTTTAGAGCGTCGCCAAATATCGCGACTGACTTAAGAACCGTAACCGGTACTTCCCTAATCGGAGGAGCGCCCCAGCAGTTACGGATTATTTCAGCATAGTCGTGGAGGTCTGTTGGTTTATTGTCAGCCAGATATAATGTTTTGCCATCAACCAGCGCGGCGTCAGCTTCGGCCAGCTTTGAAAGGCTGAATACACTGTTGCCAACATATCCCCAGACTTTCTTAATCTTAACACCTTTAGGATGCATATATCGGCCGCGCCGAATTTGTCTATACAAGCCCTGGTATTTCACGCCAAACCATGGTCCCCAGATGGTTGTTGGTCGAACAATCACCCACGGAAAAGCGCCATCGCTCTCGGCGCGGACAATCTTCTCGCCAACTGCCTTGCTGTCGCCGTACGGGTTTGGAGGATTCACGTCCTCGTCATTCTTTGGGGTGTAGCCAACCCGCAACACGAGCTGACTGGAGAAGAACACTGCCCGTGAAACCGATCCCGCAGCCTTCGCAGCCTTCACGGCATTGCGCGTGCCGTCAGTATTAGAATCATATTCTTGTATAGTTGTTCCATCGATATCTGTTCGTGCTGCCAGGTGGAATAGGAAGTCTGGCTTAAATTCACGTGCAGCGGCAGTGAAACTTGCCTCATCACGGACGTCGACCTTTCGCCAGAAGGAGTTGTGGGCTTGAATTCGGGGTTCTGCAATATCTATGTTAAGCACTTCGAATCCCCGGTCCAAATAAGACTGTGTGAGATTCGTGCCAATAAAACCGGAGGCGCCGGTAATCAAAACTTTACTCAAATTTGCTCCGAAATTACTTCTGCCGCGAGCTTACGTGGGCGGCGAATTTATTGTTGGCAACAGTAATCTGTGCAAAGAAATTCTGTTGTTATCAGGCACATTTTGGAATAATCGAGGGGAATTGTCAAGAAGCTGGGCTTTGACGCAGAGTGAACGACGTTTGAAAACGAAGGATAAGATGTAAGATAGGATATTGAACTGGTCGGGGCGACAGGATTTGAACCTGCGACATCTCGCTCCCAAAGCGAGTGCGCTACCGGGCTGCGCTACGCCCCGACGAAGCCATTTATTATGCTTCACTGGAGGATCAAATGTCAATTATCATTTTATGTAGTTGAGTTGCATCATAATTTGACACCTAATCCAGCAAAATATTCTTATGAGGTACAATAAAGTGTGCTATCAGTTTTTCGGCGAATGTAACCTTTGTCCGTCCGCTTGACTTATTATGAGTGGTGGACTAATTGCTTGAAGTACTTGAACGGCATGTCGACATCATTGTATTCATTTTCAACAGGAGGGTATCGTGGAAGCAAAAAGACGCAATGGTTTTACCCTGATTGAATTGCTAGTAGTCATAGCAATTATCGCAATCTTAGCTGCAATTCTTTTCCCGGTCTTTGCTCAGGCTCGAGAGAAAGCGCGCGCTGCAAGCAGCCTCTCAAATACCAAGCAGATCTCGCTCTCATTCATGATGTATTCGCAAGATTATGACGAGCAGGTTGTATTGACTTATTTCCCAGGCACGAGTGTTGCTGGTGTTGCCCCGGGATGTACGCGACCAAGTAGCCCCGGCAACCCGGACCAGCCATGTGGTGCACAGACCCCAGGTTGGCCGTACCTGCTTCAGCCGTACATCAAGAGTTATGCTGTATACCGTTGTCCGTCCGCAGGTGATCCATTTGGTATTTACAGCAATGCTTCCTTCAACTGGTGGTTTAACTGGAGCCGATTCGCTAACTACGGCTACAACTGGGTATACCTCTGCCCAACGCCTGCTACAGCAGCCGGCTCAGCAGGTGGACAACAACCGGCAGCTCTTGCTGCAATTAATTCACCAGCACAGACAGTTGCATTTGTTGACAGCGCTGTTTTCTCGGGCGGAGTCTACAAGGCAGGCTATCTCGTATCCGATCCTCCGACTGGCAGCACTGCAGGCAACGTGTACTGGTTCGGCGGATGGGGCAGTGTTCGACCTGACCCACGTCATACGGACGGCTTCAACACCGCATGGTGCGATGGCCACAGCAAGTGGTCGAAGTTGAACCCACTACGATATGACAATCTGTGGGACCTCGTATCAACCGTACGAGGACAGTAAACTACAAATATCCCTCCTGGTCACATGTGATCTGGAGGGATATTTAAGATTGGATACACTATGAAAAAGTTACTGGTACTGATTGCTGCTATTGGCGTTCTTGGCCTGGTTAGCGGATGTCAGGGTAGCAAAGACTATAGCAAAGAAAAGATTGAACCCATTGGAACCCCCAATCCCAATCTTCCTGTGGCTAACCCTGGTGGAGCGGCCGGACCCGGTGGGGCTGCTGGGGCAACTGGATCGGCTGGCAAATAGTTTTACATCACAAAATCTTGAGTTGACAGTTTGATTGGCTCGACGATAGTTTCGTCGAGCCAATTTATTGTCTATTTATCTTTTGCGCAATCAGTAATTAAATGGGACGTACTTTTGACAGGATATGATATTTGCAATACCCTGGATATGGGCCATCCGTGCAATTTTTTTCATTTTTGCTTGACTTCAATACCTTCGTGCGGTTATAATTCTGTCCGGTCACAAACTCCATAACTGATCCCCGTTAGCTCAACGGCAGAGCGTTCGGCTGTTAACCGAAATGTTGGTGGTTCGAATCCACCACGGGGAGCCATTTAGAAAGAAGTCGCTTTTTGCGACTTCTTTTTTGTTTATTCAACAATGTCGTGTGTCGGAAATGGCTCCGGGTAATTTAGCGCTCGAATGTCCATCTTTTGTGCTTTCTCCTGATCAAATGGGAATTTCCAATGCAAATTGTGACGTATTTCACAAACATGGAACTACACAATTATCGGACAGGTATAATTTCTGTTGTGGACGATCTTACAATGTTCTATTTGTCAATTCTGGAGCGAATTAATTGACCTACCCGGTGAATGGCAAAGTCCCCGTACCCACGCTGGAGCGACTCGCGACCTACCTGCGATACCTCATCGACCTTGAGCACGATAAGGTCAGCACCATCTCCTCAGGTGAAGTGGAAGAGCAGACCGGGGTCAACGCCGCACAATTTCGCAAGGATCTCTCCTATTTTGGCGAATTCGGCAAGCCAGGCGTTGGCTACGACGTCGCGGAATTGCAAAGTCGAATCACCAAAATTCTGAAGATTGATCAGGCACAGCCGGTCATATTGGTTGGGGCTGGAAACCTCGGTTCGGCGCTGGTCGGTTACCCGGGACTTCAGGAACATCAATTTAATGTTGTGGCCGTGTTCGATAACAATGTCGCCAAGATTGGTCGTAAACTCTGGAATCTCGAGATACTTGATCTCGATTTGCTTGCAGAAGTAAACAAGACTGCTAAAGCTAGAATCGCCATTCTCGCCGTCCCTCGTGGCGCGGCCCAGACAGTGACGGATACTTTGATCGGAGCTGGAGTTGTGGCTATCCTGAATTTTGCACCGACATCACTCAAAGTCCCGAAGAACGTCTTTGTACGCAACGTTTCCTTTTTGCAGGAGCTTGCGGTTCTCTCTTATCATCTCTCCCACGACGAAGAGATTTCGGCGGAATTTCCGCCGTCGCCCGAATAATTCCCGTGGCTTTTACTCCCGGTTTACCTGTCATTCTCAATCTCGACGGCGTTCCTTCACTGGTGGTCGGCGGTGGTGTGGTCGGCACGCGTCGAGCTATTGCTCTTCAGCGAAGTGGGTCGAATGTCTGCGTGGTATCTCCGGAAGTTTCGCAGGAGTTGAGCGATTTAGCATCCCAGAGTTTGATTGAACTGAGATTACGAAAATTCGAACCGACCGACATCGAGGGAATGCAGTTTGTAGTGGCATCCACAAATGACCCTGATGTAAACTCGACCGTAACAAAACTTGCCCTTCAATGTTCTATTTTGGTGAATGATGCGGAAGACTCGGGCCGTGGCAACTGCCTGATCCCGATGTCGTTCCAGCGCGGGCGGCTGCAAATGTCAGTTACCACCAATGGCGCGAGCCCCGCAATCGCGAAGTCTATTCTGGAGAATATCGACCGGGAGCACCCCGAATACTTCGCCACGTACCTGGATTTGCTGTTCGAAGCACGTGAGAAGGTGCGTATGAATGAACCCGACATCAAGCTGCGCACAGAGTTGATGAGGCGCCTTGCGGCAGATGGATCTATTTTAGAATTAGTTCATGCTGGCGATCTGGTCGCGGCAAAGCAGAAGGTTGAACAGTGCATATCGTCGTCGTAGGCCTGAACCATCGGACCGCTCCCATCGCGTTGCGCGAGCGGGTTGCCTTTTCGGATCAACAAGCTGGACAGGGTTTGATCGAACTCAAGGAGTCTTATGGCAGCCCGGAATCGGTGATTGTCTCCACGTGTAATCGCACGGAGATATATTCCCACCAACCGGCCGGGTTTGCTTCCGATCAAATTCGCCGATTTTTGCTGGAGAAATCCAACCTCGACGAGCGCGATCTCCTCTCCCACCTTTACGAATTCACGGGCATTCAGGCGGTTCAGCACCTTTTCAGAGTCGCAAGTGGGCTCGACTCACTTGTGCTCGGCGAACCGCAGATTCTGCGACAGATTAGAGACGCTTATTCTCTTTCCGAAAAGGCCAACACGATCGGCCCGACCCTCCATTCTCTTTTCCGAAACGCCCTCTTTACCGGCAAGCGTGCGCGAACAGAGACTCAGATCGGTTCGGGCGGATTCAGCGTGGGGCATGCGGCCGTGGAGCTTTCATCTTCTATTTTTGGGTCTCTGGGTGGTTCTAAAGTACTTGTCCTCGGTGCGGGCAAGATGAGTGAGGTAACAGCGAAACATCTCGTTTCAAAGGGCGTTTCGTTGGTGATGGTCGCTAATAGGACGTTTGACCGAGCTCAGTCCTTGGCAAGCCGACTGGGCGGCCAGGCGATCCATTACGATGATTTCCCAGAAGCGCTGGTCACGTCAGATGTCGTTATCAGCTCTACTGCTGCGCCCGGATATGTGTTGCATGATTCGGATATCCGTCCTGCCATGAAAAAGCGTCGTGGTCGACCTCTATTCCTCATCGACCTCGCCGTTCCTCGCGATATTGACCCCGTTGTCCGCGAAATGGAGAATGTCTTCTTGTACGACGTGGATGATCTGCAGGCCGTGGTATACAACATGGCTCGCGAACGAGCACAGGACACCGCCCTCGTACAGGAGATCATCGATGAAGAGGCAACAAAGTTTGAAAAATGGAACAAATCCTTGAGCGTTGGCCCAATCGTCGCCCAGTTAAAAAGTCGGCAGGAAGAGATTCGGCAGAGCGAACTTCAACGACTTCGAAATCAACTGCCAGACGTCGATGCATATGCCTGGCAAAAGATTGAGGCGGCGTCCCTTTCCATGATGAATCGCCAGCTCAAGCCTGCCATTGATACCATTCGCCGATATGCTGAGTCCGAAGAAGTTCTCTCTGCCGCAGAGTTGATTGCTGCGGCTTCCACGCTCTTTCAGATCGAACCTATCCCGGATGCACCCGCACCGGAGGAGGAGATTCGATGAACACCATTGTCCTCCACATCATCTCGTTGGCGTTTTATATCATCGCCTCTTGCTGCTTCATCGCAGAACTGTATCTGCGAAAGGAGAGATTGCAGCGGATCGGCACAGGTGTTGCTGTTGCAGGGGCTGGCATTCATACGCTGGCTATCGGCTGGTGGTGTGCGACCGTGCACCAGACGCCATTTGCCGCGAACTCGGGCACGCTTTCGGTTGCGGCGTGGATTCTTGCTATTAGTTTTCTACCGGTACGCCGATTGACTAAAATCGAACTCCTCGGCGCATTCGCCATGCCAATGTGCAGTCTGCTAACTTTGTTTTCGCTGTTACGAATGTCGACTTCGGTGAGCACATTACCCTACCTTCGAACATCTCTGACAAGTCTGCACGTTATTCTCATCCTTGGGAGTTTTGCACTCTTGCTCTTTGCTGGATGCTGCGCACTCTTCTACATCTGGCAATATGGGCAATTGAAAAGTCCGTCTCAGGAGGGTAGAAGGTGGCAATTGCCTCCGTTGGAAACTGTCGATCACGCAGCCTTTGGGCTTGTCGCGGTTGCTCATCCCATACTCACCGTTGGTTTGATCCTCGGATTCGTAAGTTCGTCTAGCGGGATTGTGGTCGCTCGGCCAATCTCTGATCCACATGTCATTCTCTCGCTGGCAGCCTGGGCGCTCTGTTCTGCATATCTGGTTTTGCGGCTTGCAGTTGGCTGGCGAGGGTCCAGAATCAACTGGATTCTCATAGGCGCCACCGTTTTGAGTATTTTGCTCTACTTTTTACCTTCGACGACGCATCGTTTCTCGTGAAGGTACAATTATTGAACTGTGGAAATTTTTAGAATTGGTACACGCGGCAGCCTGCTTGCACGCACCCAGACAGAGTGGGTGGCTGACCGCATTCGAAACCTCAACCCCAATCTTAAGGTAGAGATCATCATCATTCGCACTACGGGTGACGCCAACCAGACTTCTCCGTTCGCGCAGGTCGGTACCAAAGGCATGTTTGTGAAGGAACTGGAAGAGGCGCTGCTTGCCTGCGAGATAGACTGCGCCGTACACAGCCTCAAGGACATGCCCTCCGACTTGCCTGATGGACTAATGCTCGCCGCGATTCCTGATCGTGAAGATCCCAGAGATGCATACCTGAGTAATTCAGGTCCGCTAATGGAATTGAAACCCGGAAGCGTAATGGGAACCAGCAGTCCCCGTCGGCGCGCTCAACTCCTGAATATTCGCCCGGACCTTCGTGTGGAAGAGCTGCGCGGAAACCTCGACACTCGCATTCGCAAGCTGGACGAAGGTCAATACGACGGCATCCTGGTCGCCTGTGCGGGGCTGGAGCGATTAGGCCTCGCCAATCGTATTACGGAGAGGTTGGATGGAGTGGATTTCACCCCAGCGCCCGGACAAGGAGCGCTCGCTCTTGAAGTTCGTACGAATGATTCCGCTTCGAAGTTGATCATTGAACCAATGGCGAATTCTAAAGCCGTTGCCGAAACGACCTGTGAACGTTCTTTCCAACAAACCCTTGCCGGAGGCTGCGGAGTTCCAGCGGGATGCCTCGCACGGGTAAAGCCGGATGGGTTTAAGGTATTCGGCATGATCGCCAATGATGACGGAAGTAATGTTCGAAGAGAATACAT
>JBDUAM010000285.1:0-13245 GCA_040004655.1 Chthonomonadales bacterium
GAGGGCGCCGAGAATCACCCAGACCATGAACGAAATGTCAAAGTGCAAAAATGCACTGAATAACGATGGGGCATGACCCCCGGACTTCAAATCTCTAAGTCGCATCACGAAACTCCTTCTAATGAGCTCTGTATGGCCGCAGAAGCGGCGAAGATGGATAAGCGGACCAACCGCTTTCACTGCTCACGTCTTCGTGAAACGACTATTTGACTATTACAACTATCGTAACTGCTCTCGTGCGCCTCAGTGAAAGAGTCCGATTTACGATCAGGCGATGGCTAACTCCCGCTCATCAGCCGGCGATTCTTCTCCTGCATCGGAGGGAGTAATTACCGGAACTACCTGAATACTTGCAGCGCAGACCTTAAACTCCGGCATCTTGGAAGTCGGGTCGAGCGCGGGATTGGTAAGAAGATTTGCACGACCGGCACCGGGCCAGTGGAACGGAGCAAAGATGGTATCAGGGCGAATGGAAGTGGTTAGTCGAGCGGCCATCTCCGCTTCTCCACGCCTTGTTTTGATCTTGACGAGGTCGCCGTCTTCAATCGACATTCGCTGCGCTTGACTCGGATGGATCTCGACAAATGGCAGAGGGGAAATCTCGTTGAGGGCTTTGACTCGACGTGTCTGCGTACCCGACTGATACTGTGCCATCACGCGACCGGTCGTGAGGTAGAGCGGATATTCGGCGCTCGGTTCTTCCGCATTGGGTCGATACATGACCGGGTGGAATTTCGCCTTGCCGGAATCGGTTGGGAAGCTGTCTTGGAAAAGGCGAGGCGTGCCAGGATGGTCAGTATTTGGACAGGGCCAGAAGACGCCATCTTCTTTGTCGATTCGCTCCAGCGTGATTCCGTTGTAGTCAGCAACTCCGCCCGCGCTGGCCCGTCGCAACTCGTTGAACAACTCCTCTGGATCATCCGTAAAGAACTCACCTCGATCCAACCGCTGAGCAACCGCCACCAGCATCTGAGAATCGGAACGCACCCCGTCCGGTGGCGAGACAACCTGGTTCCGACGGATCACTCGACCCTCGAGATTGGTCATCGTCCCGGATTCCTCGGCCCACTGTGTCGATGGTAGCACAACATCCGCAAGCTGCGCCGTTTCGGAGAGGAAGAAATCGGAAACAGCGAGAAAATCGAGAGCCTCCAACCGTTCCTGAACGTGCGATGCTCGCGGTGCAGAGACGACTAGATTTGACGCGACCACCATAAGGGCGCGAACCCCACCTTCGGTGCCAAGACTATCAAGCATCTCATATGCAGACTTTCCGGGACCCGGTAATTCATCGGGATCAATTCCCCAAACTCCGGCCACATGCGCTCGATGCTCCGGATTATCAATCTTGCGGTACCCCGGGAGTTGGTCGGCCTTCTGCCCGTGCTCGCGGCCGCCCTGCCCGTTTCCCTGACCGGTAAGGCATCCCCAACCGCTGTTAGGTTTTCCCACTTTCCCCAGTGCGAGCATCAGGTTGATGAATGCCAGCGTGTTGTCGACGCCCTTGCTCTGCTGTTCGGGGCCGCGTGCAGTGAGGACCATGGCGGTTGTAGCAGTACCCAACATGCTGGAGGCACGTTCGAGTTGCGCGACCGGGATTCCGGTGATGCGCTCCACGCGATCTGGCCAGAAGGACGCAACCGCGCGTTTCAAGGAATCAAATCCGGTAGTTCGCGCGGAAATATAGCCGGCGTCGATCAGGTTGTCCCTGAAAGCAATGTGCAAAAGCCCATGAGCCAGCGCCATATCGGTTCCGGGCGTGAGTTGAAGGTGCAGGGTGGCTGACGCCGCAGTTGGCGTGCGACGTGGATCAACCACAATGAGCGATCCACCTCGCTTCTTCTGTTCCTCAAAATACTGCATGATGGGCGGCATAGTCTCTGCGGCATTGCTGCCGACTAGCATGACGACTTCGGCGCCGGGAATATCTTCAAGTGGGAACGGGAGGCCGCGATCCAATCCGAATGCCTTGATCGCTGCTGCTGCTGCCGAGGACATGCAAAATCGACCATTGTAGTCAATATTAGACGTCTTCAATCCAACGCGCGCAAACTTTCCAAGCAGGTAGGCCTTCTCGTTGGTCAGGCTCCCGCCGCCGAATACTCCAACCGAATCTACTCCATATTGGTGCTGAGATTTCTTAATTTCTGATGCAGTTCTATCCAGCGCTTCGTCCCACGAGACGGGAAGGAGAGGTTGACCCTTTGCCGATCTCATCAATGGTGTAGTTAACCGGTCGGGATGGGAAAGCAGGTCCGCGGAGGTCCAGCCCTTCTGGCAGAGGCCGCCCTTGTTCACGGGAAAGTCACGCGCAACTACGGTCAGCGAACCGTCTCGCTTTACCAGATGCATGCCGCATTGCAATGCGCAGTATGGGCAGTGAGTGGCCGTGGCGCTCATGATGGTTCGCCCTCGGCAATTACGATTAGCCCGATGTCAAGGATGATGGCGCCCGCGGTGCCACGTGGCGCACCAATGTGGACACTGAATTCCGTTCCGGCAGGATGTGGTTCGACTATTGCGAGTCCAACGTGGGAATCAGCTTTGGGACCGAGCGGGAAGTAGCGCAGAGGCTTATCCGCCGCGAAAACTACAATGTAGATCAGATCGTCAGACGAGTTACCCGCTCGAACGTAAGCAATCCCGGCGGAAGAGCCAGGTGGCACAACGTAAGTCAGTTCCTCATGAAGCAAAACCGTTGCGAAAATATCCCGGCCGACAAATGGATAGACGCCTTGAAGAAAATGCGGAGTGGCGCGACCAGTTCGGAGCAGGTATTCGCGACGAGATTCGCTTGTGACAAATCTGGTCGAATCTGTAATTGATTCGGGAAGGGACAAAGTTTGTGATCCACCTTCTTTGCGAGACGGTCGCGATGAGACTCACGATAGGTCAAGAAATAGAAGGCGGCATCGCCAGCGGGGAAGCATCAATGCGGGCATCACAACATTACAAGGGAGAAATCGTAATGCTGATCTAACAGCATAGCCGATATTTGTTTCCAAATTGTTTCCGTGGCAGAAATGGATTGAAAATTTGTCGGCAATTTGCTCAATTTGAGCTTGATGGACTTATTCTCGCGAGGTATTGTGCCAGATCTTCAGGTTTATTCAAGTTGGTAAAACAGTTCCCGGTTGGATCCACTGGACCCCAGGTCGATTCATCTATATATACAGTATTCAACTTACTAAGGGCTTTGTGGACCGATCTGCCGCCCGATGCAAGGTAGTCCAGTAGCAGGGGAAGGCAGGTCGAGTTATACACCGCACAGAGAGGCTCTGCATTCCCTCCTGTAGTTGGAACAACGGCGTCGAAATTTGCACTCACTCGCTGCAGCAACAATTCTAAAACGCCGATGTTCAGACCAGGCATATCACACGCCACAACGAGGTGTGATCCATCGCCGAGCGCTTGCATACCGGTGATTATTCCGCCAAGGGGCCCCGTATCGGGAAACCTGTCAATGACAATTTCGGGTTCAGGTGTCACCCCGACCGGATTACTAATTCTGGAGATATCATCCGCGACAATGATAATTCTATCAGCGAAGCCTTGCAGTTTGGTAATAGTCCGAACGAGAATGGATTGGCCATCGACGAGGAGCCGGGTTTTGTCCTCACCCATCCGCTGGCTCTTGCCACCAGCCAGAAGGATTGCCCCATCTGCCTGCAAGTTATCGGTCATGCCTTCCGAACCTCAAAATCATCGGGGGCGGGAAACGATTCCGTTACCGGTTCAAGCTTCTTGCCCGCGCTCGGGTGGATGCAGGGAAAGTCTTTCTCAATATAGTATCGAATAGGCGCAGCGTCACCTGTTTGGAAGTAGATGCCTTCGGTCTCAGGTTCGGTCAGTCGGCAAATATCCGCGTCCGTTATGGTCATCAGCACACTGGGACCCATGATCTCAAGGGTGGCGCATTCACCTCGGACATCGATCGTTGCCGACCATCCAGAGGTAATCGACCCGAGTTTTACGGATACGCCGATGCCCTCGCACAACGAATGAAGTTCCGTCGGGGTAATACGGAACCTTATGCTTTTTTCTGTCCATCTTACTTTCAACGAGGTTCTTTCTGATTGCTGGTCAAACAGCTCTTGATATCTTGCACGCGCAGACCTTAAATTCCGGAATCTTCGAGATCGGATCCAGCGCGCGATTAGTGAGAAGGTTCGCCGATTTTTCATCCGCCCAGTGGTACGGAATGAATATCGTATCTTCTCGAATAGACTTTACGATGGTTGCTTTCAGCGTCAATTTGTTTCTGCGGGTCTCCACCGTGATGCTGTCTCCGGGAACGATACCGTACTGCGCAGCGAGTGTAGGGTGAATCTCGATGAGCGGCTCAGGATACTGATTCACGAGCGCCCCGATACGTCGAGTCTGCGTGCCGCTCAGGTATTGACTGACTACTCGCCCCGTCGTCAACACCACCGGATACTCATCGTCCGTGACTTCAGCTGGCGGTCGATATTCCACCGCGTTAAAGTGTGCCTTTTTGTCGGGCGTCGAAAATTGTCGATCTTCAAACAGTCGCGGCGTACCCGGATGATCGAGCGTGGGGCAGGGCCAGAAGATGCCGTTGTTCTTCTCGATCTTATCGTACGTGATTCCGTAATAGTCCGCCGTACCACCCTTCGACGCTACCCGAAGCTCATTGAAGATGTCTTCCGGCTTTTCATAGGGAAAGTATTCGCCTCGACCAAGTTTCTTCGCGATGTCTAGCATGATGTGCCAGTCGGTTCGGGCTTCACCGGGCGGATCAACAGCCTTGTTGATCTTGATCACGCGGCCCTCTGCGCTGGTGGATGTACCCTCGTCCTCTTCATGTAGCGAACTTGGGAAGACGATATCCGCATGGCGGGCGGTCTCGCTCAAAAAGAAGTCCATTACGCTGTAGTGTTCCAGTCGATTGAAGGCCTCTCGCGTAAAATCCGCATCTGGCAAGGAGACCACGGGGTTGAAACAGAGGGAGAGCAACCCCTTGATCTCACCCGCATGCATCATTTCAATGATTTCTTGTGCCGTGGCGCCTTTGCCCGGCATTTCCGATTCAGCGATCTTCCAGACCTCTGCGATGTACTTGCGATGCTCAGGATTTTCAATATCTCTATTGCCGGGGAGTTGATCGCATTTGTGCCCATGCTCGCGTCCACCCTGGCCGTTGCCCTGCCCGGTGATGGTCGCGTATCCACATCCGGGCTTACCGATTCGACCCGTAGCAAGCACCAGATTGATGCATGAAAGTACGTTGTCGACGCCTTTGGTGTGATGCTCAATACCGCGGGCGTGGAGCAGAAAACTCGTCTTTGCCGGACCCCACATCTCGGCCGCTTTTACGATCAGTTCCGGTGCCACGCCAGAGAGTTCACCAGCATACTCAGGAGTGTATTTTTTGACGGTCTCTTTCACCGCATCAAAGCCGGTGGTGTGGTCGTCAACGAACTGTTGATCCACCCAACCGCGCTCGATGACCACGTGCAGAATGCCGTTCATAAGCGCAGAGTCGCCGCCCGGTCGCACCGGAATATGCAGATCACAAGTTCGGGCGAGTGGCGTCAGGCGAGGGTCGATCATGATGAGCTTTGCGCCACGGTCTCTCGCTCGCCAGATGTAATCTGTAGTGATCGGAGCGCACTCCGCGACGTTTGCTCCGGTGACGATGATCACATCAGCCATAGGAATATCATCCCAGGAGTTCGCTGCCCGATCGATCCCGAACGACTTCTTGTTTCCAGCTCCTGCGGAGACCATACATAGTCGACCGTTGTAATCGAGGTTTTTGGTCTGAAGCGCCACGCGCGCGAACTTACCTACGAGATAGGATTTCTCGTTCGTCAGGGAGACGCCGGAGAGCATAGCAAACGAATGCTTGCCATAGGTTTTCTGAATTCGCTTGATCTCGGATACGGTCTTGTCGAGCGCCTCGTCCCAGGAGGTACGGACAAATCCAGAATCGGTTCTCTTCAAGGGAAAGAGCAGCCGATCGGGATGCTCGTTCTGCATGTACCGCTTTACACCCTTTGGGCATAGCTTGCCCTTGTTAAACGGAAAATCTTCGCGCGGTTCAAACCCGATGACCTTGTTGTCTTTGACCTTAAGGTTGATTCCGCACTGTTGACCGCAGAAGCAACAGTGCGTTGCGACCAATTTGTCTGGCTCGCCCGTGAATTGCCAGCCACCCGCAGGGGTGTCGTGCGGATGTGGACCGTAGTCGTCCGTCAGGGTCTTTATGGATGAAGGCGGTTTTGCCATGTTACGAGATCCTCTTGCGGCAATTCTTCAACGTTAAATAAATCCGTCGCCGCCAATAGCTTCCAACTGGTTCAGGGCTATGAGCCGCCTGCGACATTGCGGGCAGATCTCCTGATAGTGGGTGCCATCTTCAAACGATTGATCCAGCCCGAGTTCGCCGAGGACGACCTTCAGATCCTGCACATGCATCAAGGACGCATAGTTTTCGCCGCATCGGTTGCAAGCGGCCTGAGCAGTTATCGCGCCCTCTTGTTTGTAGTACTGCACTCCAAGGCTGGCAGGTCGCTGGAAAATATGGAAAAACTTTCCAAACGGAAGATAGAGCAGTGTGACGATGACACTAAAGGCGTGGATCAGCGCGATGAAGCTATAGGAGTGGCCATGCATCCACATTGCGCTGGCAGTAAGCATTAGCCCGGTGATGGAGACCGAAAAGAGCAGAATCAGCGGCAAGAAGTCCATGGTATACGATTGGACCGCCATAGCGCCCTTGTCACTCATTCGCCTTCGGAAGGCGAGGGTCATTCCCACAATGACAGCAACTGCGCAAAAGTCGAGGATATGGAACGTTACCCATCCGACGAGCGAGTTCGCCGGGAAGGTACCAGCGTGGATGCCCATTATCATTGCTTGATACGCGGCAGGATCTTTCGGGTCAGCCTCAAAGTGGACCCACCCGAACACCAGCGGAAACGTCACCATCACCGCGACTATACAACCCCAGGACATGAGGAAGTGCGCCGCCCATCGCAGGTGACTACGGCGTTCAATGAATACCTGCAGGAAGATGTTTTTAAATAACAGTCCCAGTAGTTTGATGATGTTGCGGGGCAGGTCTCTCGGACGCAAGAACAGCTGCCAGCCCCGGCGCCAGTAGAGGCGAGTCGGAGGCTTCTGCAGCCACACCGAATACCGATAGACAATACCAAACGTCGCAAAGATAGTCGCGCTGGTGTAGGCGATCAATGCCGGGTCAAATCGTTTGAGCTGACCCGATCCGAAGTAGATCGCTGCGGTAAGCAGAAGGGACGCGATGACACCATTTAGAATCGCCTTGTTATCAAGATGCTTGTTTGCTGCGGAAGCTGACATCACGCGGGCACCGGCTGAAGCTGATCGTCATGGCCCTTTGGCTTCAGGAACACGACCCAATTCAGGGCCAAACAGATCACACAGAAGACGGAAAGCAACACAAATCCTATGGCGTAACTGCCCGTCTGGGTCTTAAACACTCCCAGAAGAAGCGGTGGAAAGAATCCCCCGAGTCCGCCGATGGCGCCCACGAGACCGGTAACCGTCCCTGTGTCCTTGGCGAAATACTGCGGCACCAGTTTGAACACGGCTCCATTGCCGAGACCGATACTCGCCGCAACGCCGAGCGCTCCCACCGTGAATACGACCATGTTCTCCACGGTCAATCCAAGCGCGAGAATGGCAGCGGCAAGAAAGACGTACATCAAGACCTTCGATCCACCGATTTTATCGCTTAAGTATCCGCCGACCGGCCGCATGAGCGTCGCGATCAACACGAATCCGGCAACACGAAGTCCGGCGTCTTCTTTGGTCAGGTGGAATATCTCTTGCAAAAGCTTCGGCAGTCCAATACTCAGCGCGACAAATCCGCCAAACGTAACGAAGTAGAAGAGCGCCAGAAGCCATGCCAGAGGCTGCTTGCCGATCACGGCCAGCATATCCTTAATACTCTTTGGCTGAGCGACCACCGGAGCATTCCGGGCGGCCATCAGGAAGATGATGCCGTAAACCAGCGAGATCAGCGCAAAGACTCTAAATGTCATCTGCCATCCGCCCAACATTCCCGACAATAGCGGAACGCCGAAGAGCGCCAGGCTCTGCCCGATGTTGCCTGCCCCGTAGATCCCCAGCGCCAATCCCTGCTTCTGCGGCGGGAACCACTTGGAGGTGAACGCCACGCCGACCGAGAACGACGTCCCCGCCATTCCCAGAAAGAGGCCCCAGAGAACAAGGTCGTTGTACGAGGTCGCCATGCTCAGCATAAACGCCGGGAAGGAGACGAAGATGAGCAATAGGCCAAAGATCAGTCGACCGCCAAATCGGTCGGCGAGCATACCCATCGGCAACCGGATGATCGAGCCGAGAAGTACCGGCGTGGCGATCAATCGCCAGACCTGTTGCTCGGTAAGGTGCATCTGGGTTTGAAAAGTCTTGGCCATTGGGGAGAGCATCCCCCAGAGTGCGAAAGATATTGCGAAGGCGATGGTAGATAGCGTCAATGCTGAATTGGACTCTTTTATTTGCATCTTAGTCCTCCCGCTTATCGATTTTGCTCAGGGTACGGAGTAGCCAGAGGTTCACCGCAAAACAGAAAATAGAAGCGCCAAATGTTGGTATGGCAAGCGAGCCTTTAGAAGCCATAAACTCCTCCAGTGCAATAGTAAGCAACCAGAGTTGGATGAGCAGGATGACCATCGCCATGACCATTAGCGTAGAGATGGCCTGAGTTTTTTGCCCGAGCTTTGCCAGGCGTGGGTCGATGCGCCTCATGAGTCTTTTATCCCCTCGGCAAAGATCTTGCCTTCGGCAATGCGCAGGTTGATCATTGGCAGCGGTCGCGGCGGCGGACCTTCAAGAACCGCACCGGTGGTGGCATCAAACGCCCCGTTATGGCACGGACACTCCAGTCGATTTTTAGATGCCGCAAAATGGACCGGGCAGCTTAGATGCGTACATCGCTGTTTGTAAGCAACATATTTGCCGGATTGCAGCCGAATCAACATCGCAGGTTCACTCTCGGTAGGATAGCGGAACAGGTGGACGTCGCCGGGCTTCAAGTCCTCGACTTTCGCAATTTCTACGGAAGGGTATTTCTCGGGATGCTCCGTTGCGTGTCGAATGACGAAATACCCATTCCCCGCAACCGTCGCGCCGGAGACCAGCACCAGAAATCGGGTGAACTCTCGCCGAGTGACATAGTTATCGGCGCCCCATTCAATGGGGAAATCTTCTTGCCACTTGGGAACACTCTTCTCTTCCATTTACTGTTCCTTTCGACTTCCGCGGCGAATTTCGCCCAGTCGAACGTCTATCTTCACAGCCGGAACCGTTGGATCCATTGTTGTTGTTTCCGGCATTACCATGTAGACCCCCGTCTTCACGGTCTGCCGTCCAAACTGCCAGGTGTTGACGGGGGTTCCTCGGCGTCGGCTCTTCCACTCTTCCATCGATCCGAAATAGAGCGCCTCAGATGGGCAGACGGTGGCGCACAGGGGTCGTTTGCCGACAGAGGTTCGGTCATAACACATGTCGCACTTCATCATCTGGTCTGCTTCGGCGAGGTATTTCGGTACACCAAACGGACAGGCGAGTACACAGTTTTGACATCCGATGCAGCGTGGTTTCAGGGAGGTTTGCACAACGCCGTCGGCGTTCTGTTTGATAGCGTCTGCGGGACAGACTTGAGCGCATGTGGGGTTTTCGCAGTGCATGCAGATCTGTGGGGTGGTCTGCACGGTTTCGGCGCGATCGATGAACTCCAAATGGATCATCGAAACGCCGCGATGCGTTCCGCACTCCCCGCACGCATGCACACAGGATTGGCATCCGATGCAGCGTGCGGGATCTATGATGAAATAGTTTTCCAAACGACTTTCCTTAAACGGGCCATCTTTGGCCCGTTGGCGCCAGACAATTAGAACTTGTGCAGAACTTCTACGTATCCGTAAGCCGAATCTGGGCTCTTGTAGATGCTTCTTACAACACTTCCCCCGCGTGCAAACGCTCCATAGAGAGTGATTGCAGTCGCTTTGGTGAGCTGGAAGTCGATGCTAAGATCGTACAGCATTGCGAGATCACTGCGGCCGCCGGACGGTCGACCCGCGGTCCCGAAGTTCGAGTTGTCATATGCACCGCCACCGCCGTACCAGAGGTCATGGCTGTTTGCGAGCTGCAAATTATGGACATCTGCCCGGACGGTTGTTTTGGAACCCGGCTTTAAAATGAGCTGTGCAAAGAGGTCCTTAATGTTGGCCTCGGTGTAGAACGGAAAGCGTGCATAGATACGCGGCGTCGGGAGAATCGGGAAGAAAGTGCCGTGCGTGGAGTTGTCGGATTTGCCATCACCGCTGGCCATGAAATATCCCGCGCGCACCCATGGTTTCATCGGCGCGGTTCGCCATTGATATCCTGCTTCGGTTGCATAGGCAAAAGCGCCGTGTCGCTGGGCTCCCCAGGTTCCAGATTGACCGGCTGCCCAGAGAAGCGCGTCAAGCTTGTTTTGTCCTACGTTCTTCGTCACAACATAATTACCACCGATCGTCATTAAAGAGATCGGGTCTTTGTCGGTCGTGCGAGTTGCGAGCGTTCGATTGTCGGATTTGACCGCACCCTGTCGCGCATCGCCATAGTAGACACCGAAAACTCTGCCGATGTCGCTCTTCTCTTTGCCAATTCGTGGGAACGATGCCGAGAGGTACCCAAGGTGGATGTCCGTCAACGTATCCATCCCGGAAGTGGTGAAGACTCCCTTTGTCGGGAACGCCATTAACCCGGTAAGCGTCGATTTTGGACTGACAAGAGTAACCTGGCCACCATCGAAGCTTCGGCCGACATGCGTGAAGGTGAATGGACCGATCAGCCTCTGCGAAATTCGATTCGCCTGTAGATAGGCTAACGTTGCATCCTTGGGAGTGACTTCAGCGCCATCCGAGAACTCAAATCGGCCGAGTCGAATATTGGAGCCAGACTTATCGGGGCTTTTGAATCGAACGTAAGCTTGCTTGGCAAAAATTCCGAAATTCTTGCCATGCTGACTGGCGAAATATGATGCTCCCTGCCCGAGCTGCCCCTGAGGAGCAGATGCAATGGCGTGGGACGGCAAGTTCCAGAGGATTGGCGCGGCCAGTTCAAGGAAAACATCATCTTTGCTGGTGGATCGGTTCGCGCCAAATCGCAGGATGCCGCCCACAAAGTTATAGGCGCCATTTGCTTTATCCGTCGGGAACCAGTTCCAGTCCTCTGCGCGAAGTCGAAGGCTGCCGAAATACTGGATGGGAGGCGTGACAGGTGTTTGCGCAGATACCGTACCCGCAAGTACACATAGTGCAACAGTCGCCATTACAATTGCTTGAATCTTCAAAGTCTTCTCCTCATTCGAACACGGGGTTGGGACCCACCAGATTCACACAGCAAAACCGACGCTCGTTAGCCCGAACGCAGTTTTGCCATGAGAAATTGAGGTTGGTCCGTACGTAAATGTGGGAAGGCGACTTTGCCGATCGCATAGCATCGGTGCGAGGAAGTTGAGAATGCAGTGAGTACCGTACTGAACTGCAGTGGTAATAGGATATCGCACCATTGTTTCCACCTTGTTTCCGCACTCGAAATTTCGATATCATTTGTAGAAATAGGTTCCAAGGAGACGTGATGATACGCTCATGTGAGCTTATTTCCTTGTCACTCTCCATTTCGAATCTCCTCAAGCAACGCCGATGATATCAATTAGCCTGAAGGGCAATTGCCCTGGGAAAGAGGATGCTGTTCTCCAGATGCACGTGTATATGTGTATCAAATTCAAGCTCTTTGAGCGCATCGAGCATCGCCATGTAGGTATTACAGGAGCCTTTCGGAGCGGTAAAGCCATTTGTCAAAGTTCGCATCTTCGCCAGAGCGGCTCCGGCGGATTCATGTTCGGCTTCAAGGTCCTCAATTCGACCCAGAATGGAGTCGTCCATGCTGCATGCGTTGCCTGCAAGATCGAGGATATATGGAAACTCGACCTTCTCTTCCTTTGCGGCGTGGGCTTCCATCTCCTTTCGGAAGACGGCAAAGACATCCGCAAGTTCGTTCAACGACGGGTTCTTTTCACCATGCGCGGCGGCAACCTTGCCAATGAGGAAAGTCAGCCGAGGTAGGGCGCATTTCAAATAGTGATGGTGAGTGTCTACGATGTGCGTCACAACTTCAGGCAGTGGCGCATTTAACCAATTCTGACCTGTCCCCAGCATGTCAATGCGAGCGTCATCCAGTTCCAATTTTCTGATGATTGCCTGAAGCGAAATCTCTTTTGTTTCGCAGACATCACGCAATGGCTTTTTGCCACCGCAACAGTAGTCAATACCGAAGCGCTCGAAAACTCGAGATCTGCCCGGTCGCTCAGCAACCATCATCCCAATTGCGCCATCCGCCTGTATTGATTTCATTTCGGACCTCCTCAGGACCATACTTTAGACGACTAAATCGATAATTGGACCTTTATATCCAGTATTGTACCGTTACTACCGAGTGAAGTCAATCAAATGAGGAAAATGGGGCGATATTTACGAAAAGAAAATGACTCGATCAGTTAGAAACTAGGAAAGAATGGATTTTTGTGGTTATGGGGCTTGACCTTGCTGGTGCGTAATATTAAAATGGTAGTGGCGAACGAAATTGCAAACTTTTTGGGGGCAGAATTGGATTCGAATAGTAGTGAGTCTCAAGGCAATGCGTTGTCTCGAGGCTCTTTACTTGTTTGTGCGGAGGTGTTCCGTCAATCCTATGCGGTTTTAGACGGGCACGACGCCCCAATCCGGGCCACACACCCGACATTTCTCACCTATTTGACGGCATAGAGGGTCGTGCCGGCGTTGCTGCCGGAGGTGAAGTAGACCGTGCCGTCGGGCCCGACGGATGGGGCGGATGGCGAGAAACCACCGTGAGTATATTCCCACTTGATGGCGCCGTCGACAGGGTTGAGCGCAGTCAGTTTCGTGGTGTTTTGAGCGGTGATGAAGAGTGTGCCGTCGGTGGCGAGGGCTATTCCGCTGACATTAAAGCCCTCCAGAACGACGCTCCACTTGATCGTCCCCGTCGTGGCATTCAGGGCAGTGACACGTGCACCGTCGCCGGGATAGTTGTTCGTGCCGGTGTATATGGTTCCATTAGGGCCGACGGCGAGCGGGACGTCGGCGATCCGTCCGCGGCCGATGTCTGTGTCCCATATCTTCTCGCCGGTGGCGGCGCTAAATGCCCGCACCG
>JBDUAM010000498.1:0-3915 GCA_040004655.1 Chthonomonadales bacterium
GGCTGAAAAGATGGGCAAAACTATTTCCGAATCGGCGGGAATCGCGAAAATTTGCGACCGGTTGACTTGAGGCCAAAGCGGGCCCAAGACTGCGGTAGTGGGTCAGTTTGAGTTTTTGGACTTGACTCCAATCCTCGTCATGATTGCCCCAAGCATGTCCTCCAACGACAACGCCGAAATGGCGGTCACTTGCCCAATCGCAGCTAGTGCTGCCAAGACAGAAGACGGTGCTTCGGAAAACAGCCCAATGACGAACCTGTTCAGTCCGAAAAATACCCAGAACTCAGCGAAGGCAAACGACACCATAATCCAGATCGAGCGTGACTGATATTTAACTTCTGTAAGTTCATCTGAGATCAACCCGTCAGTCTCCTAAGATTCTCCATGTCGAGAGGCGTTGGAGTAAATAGCCAAGTCTCTGCGCAAGCATCGCAGAGCCTGTGTATGTGGCCTTCCTCCAACAGCTTTTTTCGTTCAGTCTCCGTAATCGGGGGTTGTCCCTTGCCGCACTTCGGATGGATCGGCCAAAAGGGACCATCGACCTGTTTCATGGTGTACAATCGTATCATGCCAACCCGCTCAAGCAAGCTCCATCGCCCGAAAGACCTAAACCTTCTGGCGCGGCAGATCGTCGAGGAATCCATCGGCGAACGCCTCGACGGATCGCCACTATCGAACAAGGACGCGGGCAAGAATCCGAATGCGGTCGCGCTCGGCAAGCTCGGCGGCGCTAAGGGCGGCACGGCACGGGCTGCGGCACTTAGCGCAGAACGCAGGGTGGAAATTGCGCGGGCTGCGGCAGCCAAGAGATGGGGCGGTTTAAAATAGGCTCGACTGCGGGTCCATGCCGGGAAGAAAGAGGCTCTCCGGAGCCGACGGGCGGTAAACAGACTTTGCTTCTCTATTGCGCTCCCGAATCTCGCGTATGGCATTTGAGGCTACGTAGAACCTGCCACGCTTCTCTCCGTCGGAGAGCAGAAATCCGGCGTCAACAAGTACCTTCAGATCCTTGCTCGCGAGCGTGTCATTTATGTCGGCTGCCGCCCTATAGCTGGAGTTACGAACCTTATAACCAAATGCAGCGTCTGAGAGCGCGTAGATAGTTCGTTCTGGAAATCCGCAGTGCTTGACCAAACTTTCAAGCTCATCCCAGACACGCTCGGTTTCTCGGGTTCTTCTAAGTAGCGTTGTGGCTTGGTTGAAGTGCGCGATAAGGCAAAATTCGACCCATGGGCGAGCGCTGTTTTCCGGGTTCCATGCGCCTTCTCCGACCCTTGCCAAAACACTGTAGTAGTCTGTCGTATTTCGCCCAAGGTATTCTTCGATACTACTGAATCTTGGGTCTATAATCCCTTCTCTGCCAAGTATTAGAGTTTGAAGTATTCGCGCCATGCGGCCGTTGCCGTCCGAGAACGGGTGGATCATGACTAGATTTAGATGTCCCATGGCGGCACGAACTAAAGCAGGTGCATCGGGTGGGGAGACGTTAAGCGATAGCACGAGTTCTGTAACTAATTCCGGGACCGAGTCGATCGCCGGACCCTCATACACAGTCACACCTCTGGACTCATCCCGGACGTAGATCGATCCTGGCCGCCACATTCCAGGGTTTTTTGTCAGATTGTGCTTAAGCACCATGTAGTGCAGCCCTTTGATGAGCGCATCGCTGTAGCTAAAATGCGGGTCGGTCGCAAGCCTGAGAACGTATGTCATGGCGTCTCGATAGCCAAGGATCTCCCGAAACGTCTCCCTGTCCGTTTCGGAAGGCTCTTCGCCTTCAATGGCTGCAATGGCATCCTCAGTGCTGACGTGGATACCTTCAATGCTGTTCGACCCTTGAATTGCTCGCGCGAACGTGTTCCGGCGAAGCACTCCGCCCCAGCGGTTTGGAGCGGCCAGAACGTGGCGTAACTTGCTCCTGATATCGTCGATTTCCCGGATGATCGTCGAGTTGTCAGCGGTCAAGGCGGGGCAATCGTAAATCACTGGATGATAATATCATACTTTAGAGTAGAAACTATCTTCCAAAAAGTTGGTTACATACTGTTTTCTGGCTTGCACTTGCCTGTATCTTCAAGCATAATAGTCAGTATGAACCGCCTTGAGACAGCAAAACGTTCCCAAGTCCTGCGGTGCCTGATCGAGGGTTGCTCAATCCGTGCGACCGTCCGCATGACCGGCGCGGCGAAGAACACTGTCACGAAACTGCTGGTCGAGCTTGGCGACGTCTGCCTTCGGTTCATGGATGAAACAATGCGGGATCTTCCCTGCCAGCGTATTTAGGCGGACGAAATCTGGAGCTTCGTCGGCTGCAAGGCGAAAAACGTCACAATCGAAAAGATCGAGCGTGACGGCATCTGCGGCGACGTGTGGACGTGGGTCGCGATTGATGCCGATACAAAGCTGGTGCCTTGCTTCGCTATCGGGCAGCGCGACCCGGAGACGGCGCGGGACTTTATGGAGGATCTTGCGGGCCGTCTTGCGAATCGGGTTCAACTCACGACTGATGGCCTGAAGGTTTATCTGAAAGCGGTGAAGACGGCATTCGGAAATGAAATCGATTATTCGATGCTCGTCAAAATCTACGGGAACGAAACCGAAGGGCACAAACGGTACAGCCCGGCAGTGTGCCTTGGCTGCGAACGCAAGCATGTCGTTGGCAATCCCGATCCAGATCACATCAGCACGTCCTACGTGGAGCGCCAGAACCTCAATATGAGGATGGGGATGCGCCGCTTCACGCGGCTGACAAACGGATTTTCTAAGAAGATTGATAACCTGGTTGCGGCTGTCGCAGTCTATTACACGTTCTACAACTTCTGCCGTGTCCACCAGACGCTGAAGACCACGCCCGCTGTAAAAGCGGGGATCGCCAATCACATCTGGAGCGTTGACGAAGTGATCGGACTTTTAGAAAAGGTTGAGCCGAAATCGACCCGGCCAGCGGTTTCAAACTGACCCACTACCAAGATTGCAAAGTGAATTCCGTAAACCAAACCTATATCGACCAGCAATTCCGGCTCGCCAACTTCCTTGCTCCGATGGTTGCCCGGAAAATAGCCCGGCCTACCCGATAGCAGGGCAATAACTGACTTGGCAACTCAGCGGCAACAACTGACTTGGCAACTCACCGCAGGCAACCCTAACCCAACCGCGCGGAGCCAGCCTATTTCTTCGTGGTCTCAGCCACGGCGCGTGCCAGGCAATACGGAACTAACGCACAGGCCGTTGCCATCATCGCGCATTCCGCCATTTCCCGCTCCGTCGGCGCGTTGCGGGCGGCTTGGACCAGAATATAGATCCCCACAAGTGCACCGATGATTGAGAGGATCCACAAGCCACGTGTGAGTATCGCCATACTGACGGCCCCTGCTTTCCCTTTTTTCCTCGCTTGTTCTTTTCCCGCGTCGCCACCCACTGAAATACCGGAACAGGCCTTGCGTCCCGCCCGCATTCTGTACGGAAGAACAAAATCCCTCCGGCCATAGTTACTCGCCGCGAACGTTCACAAGGCTTTGCAGCCTCCTGATATATCGCCCGCTGCTCCGAAATCAGGTAGTGGGTTTATTTACCTGGTGGTCTCCGTACACGCCAACGCCTTTCAAACGACGGACCCACTACCCGAAATCACGCGCTCCAATTGATGCGAGGTTGCTCCGGCTATTTCTGGGTTTCGGATGCCAGCGACTTAATAAAAGCATCGACGTTGCTCTTATCGATCAAGGTAGCCCCTGTGTCAACGAACGATGGAATGGGAGAAAATGAGTCGTCGGACCATTTCTTATCCAGCTGCACTGGCTTGTGGTGATGAAGATCATCAAGCATCTTCACGCCGAAGAAGCACATTGTAAATGGCTTTTGGCCGATTGTTGCAGTGATGATTCCCTTTCGTATTCCTTCCAGCGTCCGCGGAGT
>JBDUAM010000270.1:0-13213 GCA_040004655.1 Chthonomonadales bacterium
CGTTTATTTGCGAAAGATGAATGAATATGCCCTCAAGTTCCAATTAACTTTTACTGAGGATTTTGTCCAGTTGAACCGTGATACCGAGTTAACCATCAATTTTACAAACCGAACGAGACTCCGTAATGAATATGGAGAGACTGATATTGAAAGCTATATTAAAGACGGTGCAGTTGGGGCAATTGAAGGAGTTCCTGCTGACTTGCGAACGTCTGGCCTACAAATGGAAGTTCTTGGACTCTGGATACCAATTTCAGTGTTTGTGGTCACCTATAAAACAAGGACTATTAGATATATCAAATATGTAAAGCCGACGGAGTATGTTCAATTACAAGATCATGTTAGAGACACTGCAACGCCAATTTACTTTAGCTTAGATACAGATTTTCAGATGAGTGATGATAGCTTCATACAATTACCGCAAGGAGAAATTCCTGAATTCTCAGGTCTCAATATTGAGGTCGAAGAGAATGCTATTATTTCTGTCTAGCCGAACACCGTAAACGCGGAAGCAGATTGGATTCCAGCGCTCAGATATACGTGGCCAAGATTCTAAGTCCACACCAGTTGCGATGTGTTTTATTTACAGACATCAGGCAGAGCAAATGCTCTGCCTGATGTTGATCGTGTGGCCCTGAAGGATTAAGGTCTGGACGAAGTCGGCTTGGCCACGCCGCCAATGGCTTTGGTCAATTCAGCTTTGATCTCTTTCGCTTCGTCTTCCGGGGTAACGGCTTCGACCGCGCCAGCCTTGCCGGTGATGGGGTCGACGAGAACTTCTTTGATGGTCTTGCCGTTGATCACCATGACGCCATAGACCCACTTGCCTTCATCGAGTTCAAAATTTGCATTGAACGCGCGCCCGGGAACTTTGGCTGTCGCGGCTTTCATGGCTTCCAGTGGTCCGATTTTTGCCTTTGGTTCGGGGTCCCCTTTTTGAAATGCGCGAGCGGTTACGAGTCCGCCTGCGAGAACTGTCGTTACGGCAACGGTTGTGAAAAGGACTTTCTCTGTCAGTTTCATGTCATATGTCTCCTTTTTTGTTATGTTACCTTCTGGTCTTTGCGACAGGGAATAGCGCTTAAATCATCCCGTACTTTTCGCTGCGCTCGTAGACGTAGTCGGCATAATCTGTGTCTACAACCTCGCCGCCGAGGAGGTCGACAATCAGCGTCACCTGACCTCGATGGTAATGCGCATGTCCGGCGAGTTGGTCGATCTGCCCGTGAATCGACCAGAGTACGCGAACGTTATCGAAGAACTCAAAATCATCATTCACCGACTCGTCCGTCAGGCTGGCGAGGTAGGAAGTCCAGGTGGCGTGCATCGCATCAAACCGGCCGGGCATGGTTTCGAGTTTAGCCGAAGTGTCATACCAGTCCACCATTTTGCCATCGGAGCCTGTCATGAAGATCAGCCAGTTCTCACGGCACGCGACCAGGTGATCTACAATTGAGACGGCGCGCTGAAACAGGGGGTCCGATTGCTTATCCTTCGGCACTCCTGCCAGCATGGATAGCATCTTCTTGTTGCAATCGATCTCATATTGAAACATCTCGCGGTACTTTGAAATCATATTTTCAGGTTCCCATTATATGAATTGGAGTTAGGAAATTTTGCCGTAGTGATCCCTGCGCTCATAGACAAAGATGAGGTAATCCGTGTCCTGCACCGTCCCACCGAGCTGATCAACCAGCAGCGTGACCTGACCTCGATGATAATTGGAGTGGCCCATCATCTGCTTGATTTGTCCCTCGATATTCCAGAGCGCTCGACTGCCATCGCGCATAGCAAATTCGAAATCGACTGGCAAACCTCCATCAGACAGACCATCGAGATAGCTTTTCCATGCGCAGTGCGTGGCATCCATCCTAGCGGACAGCGAACTCACATCGCTATTCTCGTCGTACCATGGACCCTGATCCCCTCCGTTATTGATCATGCGATCCAGCCAGTTCTCCCGGCACGCGACAATGTGATCCGCGATGCTCACAGCCTGCTGATATCGCGCGTCGGAATGGTTCTCAGTTGGAACGGTGGCGATCATCTGCAACATCTTCTCGTTGCAGTCGATCTCATATTCAAATAGTTCTCGGTAGCGCTCAATCACCATTTTACAAATGACCTTTCTAAACCAGTTTGGGTCGACCGCTATCGGCCCAGGCTGTGTGCCATGCCTTGAAGTCGGCGTGCATCGCGTCGGTCCAGAAGCCGTCCACCTGTCCGCTGGTATAGATGCCCTCTCGGATTCGCGTCTGGCCCCAATAATCTTCCAATCGGATTCGCTCCGACTCCTCGACCACAAGCTGCGCCATGTGCGGCGGAATGAAAATCACGCCGCTGATGCTCCCGAGCACCACGTCGCCGGGTAGAACGGTCGCGCCGCCGATGTGAATAGGTCCGTTCAGACTCGTGAGCGTGACATCTTTGATGGCGCTGGCATCCACACCCCGGTGAAAGACCTGCAAATCAGGAATCTGCCCCATTCGGATCACATCGCGAACGCCACCATCGATGATCGCCCCGCGCTTCGTCTTCTGAGCGATGGCGGTCCCGAGGTTATCCCCAGCGAAAGTGCCATCCTTCACCTTGCCAAGCATGTCGACCACGATGACATCGCCTTCTACCAGCGTATCGATGGCAAACGAATTGTGCAACCCGATGCTCCCGCGCTCATGTCCCCAATCCTCTACAACCTGATGCAGGTCCGCTCGAGTTGGCATGTAGGCAGACGTAACCGCTCGCCCGACCAGCACCTGATCCGGGTGGAGTATCTGCCATGCGCTGGTGTGCTGATGCAGGTATCCGTTCTCCTTTAGCACGTGCCACGCCTCCTCCACCGTGACCTCTTTCATCCGCTCCAGCAGGTCGTCTGGAACCTTGGGTCGACCGTCGGGGAATCGGTCAAAAGGGTTAAGCGGTGTGAGTGCGGCGATGTTCGAATAGAGGGAGAGATTTGGCGTTTGCAAAAGGGTTGCCTCCGGGCGTGTGTATGATGGATAATACCCAACAAGAGACGTGTCACTGCAAACAAGGGTCTATTTGAATAAGATAATGTTCTGGTGGCTGCTGCAATTGAATTCGGCTACCCTACGTGGCCAGAAGCATAGGAGTACCCACGAAGGAGAGATTGGAAAGAGTTGTGAATTTCCAGGTCTATGTAGTCATTAATCAAGTTAATGCTTTGCCCAATAGTATATAATCTAATTAGCATCGAATTAAATGTGTGGGAGGTTCCAAATGATTAAACTTGATCGAGACGTCCAATCCCTCACTGAATTCAAACGTAACACTTCTGATTACCTGGACCAGATGCGCGAGACTCACTCTCCCATTGTTCTCACCGTCAATGGCAAAGCCGAAGTTGTCGTCCAAGATGTGGAGAGCTACCAGAAGATGTTGGAGCGTCTGGATCTGCTCGATTCTATCGAAGGAATGCGACGTGGTTTGGTAGACATGAAAAATGGTAATACGCGGCCAGCGAAGGAAGTTTTTGAGGAAATGTTTGTTGAGTTGGGGATAACCAAGGATGCAAATCCGTGACCATGGCAAAACTAGCTGTGGACATTCATTAATGTGGCATGGATCAAACTTGGCCCATCACGATGAATTCCCTCCCCCGTAACATCAACCAACCACCGACGTCCAAACCCGAGGGAGAAAAACTTCACTCCTTGACCTGCAATCTTGTATAATCAAGCAATCGAATCTTCACACTCGTCAGCTGTTCGGGTGTTTCTGCGGAGGTAGCTGCAACATGTTTTTGGCTCGAGGGACGACGAAGTCATGGCTCAGGGCTCTGCCCGTGCTGGCCATATCCGCCACCGGCGCGTTGGGTGCAGTCTCGGTATTGCAGGGACCTGCAAAACAGACCAAGCCGACTGTTAAGCCTGCCGCCAAGCCAGTAGCTGTGCAGGCGGCGAAGCCAAAAACGCCTGACGCAGGTGACGGATCTGTGCTTGTCTCTGGTCCGTGGTCCAAAAGCTGGACTCTGAAGGCTGGGGCCACGGTAGAGATTTCCGTTCACCTCGATACGCCATCTACACTTCCCGCCAACGGACGAATCGCGGCTGAATGGTCCCTCGATCCTGTAGCTGCAGGTAGGCTTCCGAACCCAAATTACTCCATTGTTGAAGCGCGAAAACCCCACGAGTTCGAAATTACCAATCTCCCCGGAGCCAACTGGCGCAAAGTTCTGCACGCCCTGGATGGCGACGTGAGTATGATCTATCGCGCTCCGGTCGACGGAAAATACACTCTGCAGCTTGAGCCGGTGACCGACGAAGCCTGGGTTGGCGATGCGCAGGTCCGGTGGCGCGAAAAGGGCAGCGCACCCATGCTCGCGTCGCTGCCGAAAGTGACGCCATGGCCTGCTGGAACAACTGCTCCAGTATCCGTGCAGGTGAAACCTGTGGATGCGGCCGATCAGAAAGAAGAAGCGCGCACCCACACCATCATCGAATGTAAGCCGAATGACACTCCCGAGATGGCCCAGAAGATTACGCTCGATAGCGGGGATGACATTCGCGAATGGAACGTCATTGGAGGGGCGGACGACATCGACTTTTTTGATAACGGAATGGTTGGCAAGGCCGGTGACAACTGGTATCGGGTCGAGTATACGGGTTCCAAGCCGGCGCTTTTGACCGCCCAAATATCCATCCCCTTTCAGGCTGTGGCCGCTCGGGTTCGCGCTTATCGCATGAAACCCGGAGTGACTATGCCGATTGCGGGTGGACGCAACGGCCTTCTCCCGATCACCGAATACAAAGACGGAATGGACCCGAACGAGCGCGTGCACCAGCAGGATGAGGAGCACCGATCCGAGATCAGCCGATCCATCAAACCGGGAGAGACCTACTTCCTTCGGGTCGAAGCGAACGCTCCGGGCTATCAACTCCAACTGAGAACTCTTCCGCCCGGACCCTACACCGATCCGGTCATGGCGATTAAACAGGGGATGTACACGCAGATCGGGCAGGTCGACGCATGGCTCACCAACCGACCGCGCGGCGCAAGCGTAGAACGACGCATTCGCGACTCGGGCAATCTCCTCGGCACCATGTGCATGTCGTGCCACACGCAGTCCGGCGTTTGGGGTCCAAGTGTGCCGATTCAGCAGGGTTACCCGGTGGAGAATCGCCTGAATTACGCCCACCTTATTAATGTGATGTACGAATGCCTGCGCCCCACCAACGAGCTCAAGGACTGCGCCAACAACACAAGCCTCGCACCGCTGGACATTGGCGACGGCCCTGCCGGAACCCGCGCCGCCGGATTCAACATCGTCAATCTGGAACGCGTTCATTCGCCGCTGAAACTTCACTCCAAACAGCAAATTCGTACCGCAAACTATGTTCTCGTGACATCCGATCCGGGTGGAATTAATGCCGCCGGACCGGGTTCTAACATCGGATTCGTGATCGTCAACACCTTCTCCACAGAGATATTAAAGACCAGTTGGCTGAAGACATTTGATACCAAATACTTCCGCGCTTTGGAGCAGAAGGCGCATCAAGTAATGGACGTGAAGGCTGTCTTTACGGACGACATCGCCATTCGATTGGACTATTTTGGTCGCGTTTTGCCGCTGGATACCTACCTGGCTTGGTCGGCTAAAGCCTTTCTGGTTGAGCAGAATCTTGGCGCGAAATCACCATCAACGCCAGACGATGCAAAGGCGTTTGTGGAGAAGATAAAGATCCAACTTGCCGCCGATGAGAAGAGACTCCGAGCTATCCAGAATGAAGATGGCTCCTGGGGATTCAGTCCCGGCGTTTCTAAAGACAAGGGTGAAACCTTTGTTGCAGGGGATGCAATTTCAGACCCTTCGCCGACCGCGCTGGCCATCAGCGGACTGACCAGCATGGGTTACGGCAAGGATGATCCTAATATCGCCAGAGGCGTCAAGGCGCTATTGGCAATGCAGGAGCCGACTGGGCGTTGGAACAAGGCTGCGCAAACCGGATTTGTAACTACCGCGTACGCCCTTCATGCTCTGGCCCGGCTCTATCCAAACCCGATCAAACCGGGCAAGCTGATTCCCGAGGCAGGTTTCTGGAGCGCGAATCGCAAGTTCCGCCGCGAAGATTATTTGCCGAAACCTAATGAATCGCTGTACGCGGCCATCTCTCGCGTTCGTGAGTTGGCGCTCATGGGTCGAGTGGACACAGTCGATCTGCTGATCAAAGCCGCACGACACGATAGTCCATTGGTGCGGTTCTGGGCCGCGGTCGGGTTGGGCACGGGCCACTCCGCCGATGCGCCGGTCACGTTGAACACCCTACTTGGGGATCGAACGAAAATGGTCCGCGACGCTGCCGTCTGGGCAACTCGTCAGACTTTACTCGACGACCACGGATGGTTCGAACTCTATGGTTCCCTCCAGAGCAAGAATGATTATGTTCGCGAAGCGGCTTGGCAGACCATGCGCATTCGTGCGGACATGGTTATGCCAGGGGCCAGAGTGAGCTGGACTATTCTCGCTGCGCTATTCGAGAAAGCGATAAACACGGATCCGCATCCCGCTGTTCGCGCCTGGGCGTCCAAGGCGGCGTGGGAGTGGTGGATCTGGGATCCGCCAATACGCAAAGCCGTCAACGCTGCATGGATCACAATGCTGGAGCGACCGGAGTCGAACGTACTGGTGGAGCAGAGCAATCGGTATGCCAGCCAGGCGCTGTTTATTGCCAACGGACACAAGGCCAACGGATCTCGCGAGCATCAATATAAAGAATTAGCTGAGCTCTTTGAGGCGTTGGACAAACGTCTGACGGACGCGGACCCGGCGACTCGAACCCGATTGGCACATCGACTTGTTGCAGTCGGCGGAACGTTCTTCCAGACAGCGGGCGGCGACGGTGGCCCCGGACAAATGGGCTATGTCACGCCGTTCTCCGGCGATATGATGGGTCATGCCTCCGTAATCTACTTGAACGAAGTGATCAAGAAGAGTGATCTGACGGCCATTCGCGGCGGGTTGGAAGGCGCGACAGGAGTTCCGAATAAGGAGCTGACCGAGTGGCTTGTCAACTATTCGCTGAAGGGTCCGGACAACATGCGACAGCTTGCGGCGGGCGCCATCAGTGACCCTCGCGTGGTGAGCCTGCCTGCTATACCAGAACAGGTCGAACCGCAGCTTGCACAGGTGAAGCGCGGCGCGATGGAGCCACCTCGGCGCGCACAGATATCGGACCCGATTGTGGATCTCTGGAGCAAGGTCAACTGGAACATCCCGAAGACCGAAGAGCAGCAGACCGAGTTCTTCGACCTGATCATTCCGAAGTTCGACAAATACGTCTCCCAGCGTGATATTGACGCCATTGTCGATCCTGCCAAGCGTGCCGAGACGGCTCGAGACATGGATGCCAACTGGTACCTGGCCGATAAGCTCGGCGATGTACTGGCTGTGAATCCGGACTTGCATCTGGATATCGTGCTCTTCAAGTACTTCCCGCAGACCATCAAGAATCCGCTGGAAGCGCACTTCTGGCTGCGCAATGTATCATGGCTACTCAAGTTCAAGGGGGCGGCTGAGAAGATGGGTCCCGCGCTGGGCAAGATTAAGGGCGCGTCGACAGGCAGAGGTCTGATCGTCGCAGGATTGCAGGACCCGAAGCCACCAGTCGCACAGAAGCCAGATCCCATCCTCACGGTGAAGGATCATGCGCTTCAGCTCTATCTGGACATGTTGAAACCAGATGCAGACCCGCGCACACACAAGATTGCTGTAAGCATGGCCGGTCAGACTGCGTTCAAGACGAATCCGGAGGTGCTTCGCGCTCTCGCAGAGACCCTTCCGCTGGAGAAGGATGCGAACCTGAAGAAGCTCATTCAGAACGTATTGAAGCAGAGCAGCGAAACATTTATGCCCGACCTGATGAGCGCTCTGAAGACAGAGAAGAACGCCACCGTCCCGATGGACCCGGCCGGAAATCCGAAGCCGAGCAAGCAGCAGGTCGACGATATTGTCTACTTCCGCGACTTCGTGATTCCGGAATTGAGCCGACAAAAGCGACAGGATCAGCAGAGCTGCATGGGCTGCCATGGTCTCGTTGGTCGCGTACCGAGCCTCTACCTGAAACCGCCGGATGAGTATGGCTATCTGCCGGTCCCGGACCTGTTACAGGATTACAGAACGCTTCAGGGGCGAGTCAATCTCTCCAATCTGGAGAAAAGCAAGATTCTGCGCAAGCCGCTCAATATTCAGGACGGCAAAGAAGACGGCCATCAAGGCGGCCGCAGGTATAACCCAACCGATGACGGATACCTCGCCATCAAGAAGTGGGTCGATCAGCAGCCGGAGGTCCAGAAGGCCGCCGGCATGGGCTGGCGCGCTGACTTGCCATCCAATCTGCGACGGGGTTTCTTGCTGGGTTCAGATGAAGTCGATTTACCTGGGTATCGACGACGGGTCGTGTAGTTCGCGCGGTGTTGTGCAAACTGTTGGGGCGGACCCGCGTGTCCATCCCGGTTACGCACGACATCAATGGAAACCAGAAATCTCACGACCCCGACTTTGATATCTGCCTTGGTTACAACTCGGTGGTAGACAGGGACGGACTTGGGTCCGCCCCAACGATGGGCGATCATGCCTCTTGCCGTACTGTCATCCTGAGCGATAGTGAAGGATCTGCTTGTGCGTAATTTAGTGGCGAGGTCTTAATGTCGACAGAATGAACCATTGTCCAGTGTCGTCTGGAGCATAAAGGCACAAGCAGATCCTTCGTTCCTCAGGATGACTGGACTGTAGGCGGTTAGCACGACCAATAGCTTGCTAATCCTCAATACTTTTAACACCATTTAGTTCCAAATTGTCGAAGATTGATTATTCTTCCAACGGAGCCGGAACAATGTGTCCCCAAAATTGTCAATTAGTGCGAAAACGGGCATTCAGACCCCACGCTCAAACCCACCATTTTGAATTGACTCTCCCTTCCCAATCTGTTATGATTATAGGATAAACGCGTGTGCGCTGCGATAGTGTGCATAGAAGGATAATCATGCACCCCCGCACCTTATCAACCAAGACTGAGGATAGCGTGGAGGTCTTCAAAGCGCTCGCCTCCTCAACTCGATTGCGCATTCTCTCGCTGCTGGCTGGTCGCGAAATGAACATCCACGAACTCGGTACGGAGCTTGAGATATCCCAGCCGAGCGTGACCAAGCACATCCAGCAGTTGGAGGATGCAGGCCTTGTCAAATCTGACTATTCCAGCGGAATTCAGGGATTGCAGAAGCGATGCCATTTGACCTACGACCATATTGCGGTGCAGATCAAGGATTTTGAGTCGACACCGATTCTGGTTGAAGACGTAGAGATGCCGGTCGGACTCTACAGCCTCGCGAACCCGACGCCGAGCTGCGGACTGATGACTTGCGATCATCTGGTGGGTCTGCTGGATGATCCGCAGGCGTTTCACCACCCGGACCGCGCTCGCGCCGAGTTGCTCTGGATGGCTGAGGGATTTGTGGAGTATGTCTTCCCGAATTCGCTGCCTTCCACGGTCGATCTTCAGCGTCTGGAGTTTTCTATGGAACTATGTTCCGAGTGCCCGCATTATAATAATGATTACCCGAGCGACATCACCGTCTGGGTGAATGACGTAGAGATCGGAACGTGGACCTGCCCGGGCGACTTTGGTGGCAAGCGGGGACGATTGAATCCGTTGCGATGGAGCGATATCAACACGCAGTACGGTCATTTAAAGGTCTTTTCGGTGGATGCAGATGGCACCTATTTAGATGGAAATCGCGTCTCAGATCGAACGCTCAAGGATTTACTGGTGTTGCCGCATCAACCTATCACCCTGCGAGTCGGGGTAAAGCCGGATGCCGATCACGCGGGCGGATTCAACCTGTTTGGCCGTGGTTTTGGCAATTACGAACAGGCCATTTTAATGAAGATGTATTATGAAACCGCTAGGTGCCGGCGCAACGGAAGCCGTGCCACGGTAACATCAAACGGTATTTCGACGTCTGTATAAGTACGTAAAGTGAGATGGAGTCAGGTAAGAATGAAGTCGGTGAAGTTGGCGATAATTGGATTTGGGTCTGTTGGCTCAGCGGTTGCGCTCTGCCTAACAACAGGTCTCGCTCAGACTGGTGGCAAACCAATTGGCACGAGCGATCTCTTTGATTCAAAGGTCAAAGCAATTCTCACGGAGAACTGCATCTCTTGCCACAGCGGCGACAAACCTGCCGCCGGACTTTCCCTCACGACTCGCGCTAACCTTCTGAAAGGCGGGGCGCATGGTCCTGCCATTCATCTTGCCAAAGGTTCCTACAGCCATCTTCTAACCGCAATCAACTATGGCGGACCCAAAATGCCGCCGAGCGGAAAGCTCCCGCAGAGCGAGATCGATACGTTGACTGCGTGGGTGAATTCCGGTGCTGCATGGCCCGAGAAGACGGTTCTCGCCCCCAGCGCCACCAAGACCATGTCGCCGCCCGTGAATGCGGAGACCATGAAGTTTTGGTCGTTCCAGCCTGTGCGAAAGATTGCGGTTCCGTCCGTTAAGAACACTGCGTGGGTCTCCAACCCAATTGATCGATTTATCCTCAGCAAACTGGAATCCAACGGACTTCAGCCAGCCCCGGCCGCAGGTAAGGCCGCGCTTCTTCGTCGATTGACATACGATCTGATAGGCCTGCCGCCAACCCCCGATCAGGTGAAGGCATTTGTTGCAGACACCTCTCCGAATGCTTACGAGAAGGTGGTCGATCGACTGCTCGCCTCGCCGCAATATGGCGAAAAGTGGGGGAGGCACTGGCTCGACCTGGTCCACTTCGCCGAGACAAACAGCTACGAGCGCGACGGTAACAAGCCGAACGCGTGGCGGTACCGCGACTACGTTATCAAGTCATTTAACAATGATAAACCATATAATCAGTTTGTCACCGAACAGTTGGCCGGCGACGAAATGCCGAACCGAACTCCCGAACAGTTGATTGCGACGGGCTACTACCGGCTCGGGCTCTGGGATGACGAACCCGCTGATCCCGAGCAAGCGCTTTACGACGACCTCGATGATATTAGCAGCACAACAAGCACGGTAATGCTCGGCCTGACAATTGGCTGTGCGCGATGTCATGATCACAAGATCGACCCTATTCCGCAAAAAGACTACTACAAATTCCTCGCGTTCTTCTCTGGTGTTCGACGGTTTGGGGAACGAAGCTTTGAGTCTATTGCTGAATGTTCCCTTCGGCCGATCAGTTCGCCGGACGTTCAGGCGAAACACGCTGTTGAGATCGCGGCGCATACCGAAAAAGTGAATGCAGTTCAGACAAAAATGCGGGCCATTGAGCGAAAAGTATTTGCCGAGTTTTCACCGGTCGATAAGGAAGAGTTCCGTGCGGAAAACCGAAAGGCTGCCATTCTCGCAAAGCATATTGGTCCCAACCTGACAGAAGCCGATTTGAAGGATTACCGAGGTCTCGTGAGCGAACGTCGGCGACTAACTGAGTTCCAGCCTGGCCCCATGGAGATGGCGCTCTGTGTTACCGAGACGCCCGAACCCAGGCTAATGCATATAATGATGCGCGGCAATCCGCACGTTGAAGGCGATCTGGTCAATCCGGGATTCCCATCGGTCCTCAACCCGCCCACGCCTACAATCGAGGCGGCCGGTACACCCGGTTCGAGTGGTCGAAGAACTGCCCTCGCGAAATGGGTCACGTCCAACGAGAATCCGCTTACTGCGCGCGTGATGGTCAATCGAATCTGGCAGTATCACTTTGGTAGAGGCATTGTCCGAACCTCAAGCAATTTTGGGTTTCAAGGGTCCAAACCGACCCATCCAGAGCTGCTCGACTGGTTAGCTGGGGAGTTCGTGAACGGCGGCTGGAAAATGAAGCCGCTGCACAAAATGATTCTAATGTCTTCCGCCTATCGAATGTCCTCCACGGCGGAGAAGACCGCTCTGGCGAAGGATCCCGAAAACGATCTCTTCTGGCGATTCGACATGCGCCGATTGCAAGCGGAAGAGTTGCGCGACTCTATTCTGGCCGTCAATGGCAGCCTGAACCCGAAGATGTTTGGCCCGAGTATCTATACCACCATTCCGAAAGAGGTTCTTGCGGGGCAGTCGATGCCGGGCGCGGGTTGGGGACACTCCACTCCTGAAGAAGAGGCCCGTCGAAGCGTGTATATTTATGTCAAACGCTCCCTCATCACCCCGATTATCGCGGCGTTTGATGGTCCTGAAACCGACTTCACATGTCCGGTGCGGTTCGCTACCACACAACCGACCCAGGCTCTCAGCACGTTGAACAGTACCTTTATCAACGAGAGCGCCCGGATGTTCCGGGATAATCTGGCCAAAAACGCGGGTCCAGATATGGAGAAGCAGGTTAAGCTCGCCCTCTGGCGGGTGATGCAGCGCGAACCCAACGCAAAAGAGATTGATCGCGGTATTCGAATGATAAACTCTACCAAAGAGCGGTACCATGTATCAAGTGATGAAGCGATGCTGCGGTTCTGCGTGGTCGCGTTGAACTTGAACGAGTTTATCTACCTGGACTGAGAAGTACCGAGGGCGAGAAAATGATTGCTGCGCCAATTGAGATGATTGAGCTGGATGAACGTGGGGTTGCCTACATATTCGGCATTCGGATCAAGGTTACTCAGATTGCCATTGAGAGTAAATACAACGGGATGTCGCCAATAGATATTATGGAGGCTCACCCTGACCTATCACTTGCCAGCATTTATGCGGCTCTGAGTTACTATTACAGCCATTCAGTTGAGTTGGACAAGCAGATCACAGACGAATTTGAGTATGTTGAGAGGATGAGGCGAGAACATCAAGATCCTCTCAGAAAAGCAGACCTTGAGCTCAGGCAAGCGCTTCGAAAAATAGCGTGAAATGATCACGTTCTACACAGATGTGAACGTTCACGCTGGAATAATACAAGGGCTGAGAGATCGCGGGATTGACGTAATTACCGCTCAAGACGACGGCTATCGAACAAGGCAAGATGAAGCAGTTTTGGATCGATCTACCGAGTTACAGAGAGTGCTAATCAGTCACGATCAGGACATGCTGGCCATAACGTCATTGAGATTAGCAAACGGTGAACATTTTGCCGGGCTCGTGTATATAGCTCAACAGAACATTGAAGTAGGACGATGTATTTCAGATTTGGAGTTGATCGCGCATATATCAACTTTAGTTGAATGTGCAAACAAGGTCGAATATCTGCCGTTTTG
>JBDUAM010000550.1:0-3886 GCA_040004655.1 Chthonomonadales bacterium
GCGCCATCGAGGAACAGGCCGGGTCAGGATATAAACAATCGTCTTCTGCTCAATTTCCTGAGCGAGCACGCCCGTGCCAAATACCACGCTGAGAATCGTGAGCAGAAATCCAAAGATGATCCCGGCCGCAAGCGTGTTGTATATGGTCTCCGGATTGAACTCTTCCGCCGGCATCTTCAATCGGAAAAGCAGGGCGAGCAACGTCGGCACGGCGACCAGCAATACGCAGATCACCAGTCGTTTTGCCCGCATCAGGTCGCGGAGAGTCGTTTTGAAGAGAAAGAAGTCGACCATATCGGTTATCCGCCCACCAGATATCGGAAGACCGATTCCAGGTTATTATCCGGCGACCCAAAACTGTGAACCACAAACTCGTTCTGTATAACGATTTCGGGAAATTCGTTGTAAAACTGTGCTGGCGTGCGCGTCTGAACCACAAGGCTCTCTTCTTTTTTGCTGTCCAGCTCGACAGACAGAATAGAAGGCATATCGAGAAGGCACTTGGCCAGTCGACGCGGCTCTGTAGTTGCAATCTGAATATGGTGCGGATGCTTGTCGATCATCTCTCGAATTTCGTAAATCTGCCCGTTCGCAAGCATTCGTCCGCGGTTCATCAACAGAATCTGCGACGTCATCTGTTCAACTTCGTACAGGATATGGCTGGAGACGATGACACAAACGCCTCGTTCCGCCATACTGTGCAACAGCGTCGTGACATCTTTTCGACCTACCGGATCAAGTCCGTTCAGCGGTTCATCCAGAATAAGAATCTTTGGATCGTGGATGATGCCCTGCGCGATCTTGATGCGCTGTCGCATACCTTTGGAGTAACCGCCGATCTTGCGGCCTGCATTCAAGGTCATCCCGACTTTTTCAATCGACTCGGATACCTTGCTCTTCAGTTGCGCTTTGCCGATGCCCGCCATCGCGCCCATGAATGTCACAAATTCTGTGCCGGTCATCTCGTCGTAACAGTTTTCCATCTCCGGACAATATCCGAGATATCGAAATACGTCGGGATTTGCGAATGGGCGCCTGTCGAGCACAGAGATCGTTCCGGTCGTTGGCTTAAGTTGACCTGTGATCAACTTGAGCATGGTCGATTTACCAGCGCCGTTCGGACCAAGAAGGGCAGTGATCCCGGGAAGAATCTCGCAGCTGACATCATTCATGCCGATGACCTGGCCGTACCATTTAGAGGTGTTAACTAGGCTTATCATCCTTTGACGACCTCGACCGCACGAATTCGGGATCGAGCAGCCATCACACCAACTACACAATATGAGCCGACCAGCAGCACCATGGGACCGACGTTTGGTACCGGGATTTCTATGGCCAAGTCCATTTGCGGCTGCCCCGTTTGGCCAGCTTTCTTCTTATTTTGCCGCCGTCGCCTCATACCGGGTTGCCTGACATCAACAGAATAGATGTTCTGTTCGACCCCTTGAATTGCAGTACCAATCGCAAGGTGGCGGACCATTACGCCTTCACTGAGGTCACCCTGAAAAGCAATGGCCCATACCATCGTTGCCAGTGCGAAGGACATAAAGTAGAGGCCCGCATATATGGCTCCTGCCATTCGTGGCGTTTTTGACCAGGCCGAAATCCCGACAATTAAACTCGCATGCACGATGCCCGGAATGGTGGCAGCGCCGATCACACGAAGGAAGAGCCACGGCTCCTCTTTCAGAAACCCTGCACTCTGGAAACTAAGAAGACAATAGAAGTAGAGCAATATTGATGGAACGAGGGCCACCGCCGTCACCGCAAGAAACGTACTCATCCACTTGCCAAGCAGGTAGTCGCCTTTTGTAATTGGTTTGGAGAGGTAGACCATGAGTGCGTTGGCCTGATTATCCGCTGCAATGGAGCTTGAACCTACCAATACGGCTATGATGAACAACCACAAGGACTGTAAACCGGCTGCCTGAAAGAATTGGGACGAATACTTCTGCCCGACCGGAACCGGGCTCAACGTAGTATTAACACCCGAGCTTGACAAATACAGGGTAAGCCCAATAATCAGGTAGGGCAAAATGGAAATAGCCGCAACTATCCAGAAACCCTTTTTCTTTATAGCAAGGCGTAGACCCGCGACCGCGACAATCCACCAACGGAACAGCCGAACGTTTAACGGTCCGTCGTAATTGCGATAGGACAGATCGGCTATAGGTCCTGGTTGGGCATCAGCAATGGATGGGATCATTGGTGGAATTTCGCTCATGCAACCGCCTCCAGAAACACTTCTTCCAGGGATCGCATGGCAGGTTCAAATCCGCGCACCTGAACATTGGCGGTCTTTGCCGCTTCAAAAACGAATTTGCCAAGATTATCTGGCGTGGAGCTGAGGGAGAGCTTATACTTGCTGCCGAATTGCGAAAGCAACTTCGCGCCGAGGCTGGTCATGACCTGCACAAATTGATCGGATGGAGCGTTGAGATCAACCTCTACTTGCATTCCAATGGTCTTTCGGAGGTTCACCACGCTGTCACTGGCAACAACCTGACCGCCACGCATCACAATGACGTCGTCGCAGGTGCGCTCAATATCCGGGAGAAGGTGAGACGATACAATAACGTTGATTCCCTTGCCGTGCGACACATCTTTGATCAGCGCGAGCATCTCGTCGCGGCCCGCCGGGTCAAGTCCGTTGGTTGGCTCGTCGAGAAAAATGAGTTTGGGGCCATGCACGATTGCCTGTGCGAGTTTGATGCGTTGCTTCATTCCGGTGGAATAGGTCTCTATATTGCGGTATCGCGCTTCTCCGAGTCCGCAGTACTCCAGCGTCTCGTGTGCGCGGCGCATCGCCTGACTTCCGGGCATTCCGGCGAGTTCGCCAGCGTAGGATACAAAGGTGACGGCGTTCATTCCGGGAATGTGGCAATCCTGCTCCGGCATGAGGCCGATCTTCTGCCGAATAAGAAGCCCCTGCGAGGCGACATCCATTCCCAGCACTTCACCTGAGCCCGAGGCGGGTTGAACAAATCCGAGGAGAGTCTTAATAAGAGTGGTCTTGCCCGCTCCGTTTGGACCGAGTAAGCCAACGCATCCTTCCGGAATCTCTGCGCTCAAATCGTTCACCGCCGTCTTCTTGCCATAACGAACGGTCAGGTTTTTCACGGATGCAACGGGCATACTGTTCCAGTCGGTTCAAATGTTGGTCTGTCTGATGAGGACATGTTCACTACGGTACCTTACACCCGTCGGTTTCACCAATCGCGGCACAAATTCCATAATCCGGGCAACACAAATTGTGTGGTCCTCACAGACTCTTCATCAAGCTAAATTTACTACTCCTGTGGGGCGCCAGAATGGTTGACATTCTTCTGGTTTTTGGGTATAATTTGAGCGTAAATTAAACACTTTTGGCCCCCTCCCACGGGATACGTGAAGAGGGTTCCACGCAGGAAGGCGGCACCATACTTATGGCGGAGGATTCAATGCCCGAAGAGGAACTTCTGTTCAACTCGAACGGCGAAGAAGAAGCCCCTGAAGAGGATACTGGAGTAACAGAAGATGTTCAGGATCTCCAGAAGATTGAGCATGCATATGGAGCAGATCAGATCCAGGTGTTGGAAGGCCTCGAGGCCGTAAGGCGACGCCCCGCCATGTATATCGGCGGCACGGACATGAAGGGTCTACATCACCTCTTTGTTGAAGTTAGTGATAATAGTATTGACGAAGCAATGGCTGGCCATTGTACCGAAATTGACGTAGTTCTTTACGAAGACGGATCGATGAGTGTTGCGGATAACGGACGCGGGATCCCTGTAGACATTAATCAGCAAACGGGCGTCTCCGGAGTTGAACTGGCCCTGACCAAGTTGCACGCGGGTGGAAAGTTCGACAGTGGCTCCTACAAAATCTCTGGCGGACTGCACGGGGT
>JBDUAM010000457.1:0-3879 GCA_040004655.1 Chthonomonadales bacterium
TCACGACGATCTGATAGTCCCATGGGATGTTGAAGAAATTGATGGTGGCTGTAAAGTATACATGCGAGTGCATTACAAGATTCTTGCGCCGGACGGTAAACTATCGCCGTCAGCTTTTGTAAATCATCCAAAGGATGGTCCTGACGCTGGAATGTCGACCAATTGGGGAAAGCACTCCACTGCATCACAGTGCCAAAATGAAGCTCGACAAGAACCGTTTAAATACGCCGTTGCAGAATTAAATGTCGAGGAAATCAGGAAATTACCTCAACAGACTGTAATTCACTCTCCCCTACCACTAAATCGCGCCCATACCGATGTTGGTGGTGATAAATCAGAAAAGGTACGTGTACAGTATTACTGTATAGCCAAGGTTGCTGTTGCATTATCAGCTGAAGGTTGGGTTCTCAAAAAAGCTCACGAAGAGAGCAAATTGTAACACAGGTTAATATGGTCCAAGGACAGGATAATCATAGGAATTATTTCACACGCAATACTATTGCTTGAATAGAATTTTGCAATGTAATACTTTTCATGTCCGTGTTGCTTTGACGTATAAAATGTGTGTATAGGGCCGAAAATCCACCAAATTCGATATACAAATCAAATCAGCACAAAGTAAGGTCGCCAAGAACATGTATAAATATTGCAATTGTTAACCTAATAAAACAGAAACACGAACCAGTTTCGCATTGGTTTGCGCTGGTCATCCAGCGACCTGTTCATGAGCCCGGGCATGTTTTGCCGCCAGTAGACCACCCACCTGCCCATGCAGTCATCCGCGACCGTCTTAAACTGGTCGATGAGGTTGGTGGTGTACAGCGTCACCGTATCCTTGCCGCCCTGCCCGTCGAACATTCGAAAGTGGTTCATAGTGGTCAGCATCGGCTGCGGATTCTCCAGATCGTAGTCCTTGCGCCCGTTCGGCATGAAGTGGACGTTGTTGGCGACCGGGATGTAATCGGTCTTTACAATCTGCTTTCCCTTCCAAACGAACTTTATCGAATTTGGTGACGGATAATCCATTTCCACGCCATCCCGACCGTAGAGCGAGTCGAATGGCAGGCCGAATCGCTTGTCCAGATCGAACCCCGCGTACTCCTCGAAATACTTCTTGAGATACGGGATTGCGCCACACCGGGCCATGCCTTCAAACGAGTGTCCCAGCGATTCCATAGCGCATCCGACGCCGCGCTCGGCGTTGATAAACAGTATTCGCAGGCTTCTGCCAATGAATGGTTGATCGTCCGCCGCACCGTTGCCGCCATCCAGATGCTTGTCCACAATTTTCTTGAAGTTGGCGTCGTACGCCTGCTTCGGCTCGATGCTCTCCAGCGGCGCTCCCGCATTCCCCTGCTTCGCGAGGAACCAGACTTCGTTGACTTCCCCTTGTGCCACCAGTTGCGCCAACGAAAGGTAAGTCAGGTTGCGCGACGGTCCGGGAAAGCCGTAGTACTTTGCGAACTCTTTGGAATAGAGATCGCCATATTTGAAGTTAATGCCATCGTGAAGCGGCGTTCGTCGTGGATATTTCGTGCTGTTGCCGTCGGGAGTCTGGACCGGCTCTTTGTCCGCAAGATCGACATACTTCACCACCTGATATTCGAGGAACGGCTTGGCATCCTTATCTTCCGTGCCATGGTATCGAGAGGATTCGCGAATGGCGCCGATCAGCTTGTCGACTTTGGCTCGACCCGCCTGCTCAGACAATCCATTGGTGAAGTTGATCACAAGAAGTTTGGGTTTCATAACGGCAATCTCGTTGTGGTGCACCGCTAGCCATGGATCAGAGTTGGCTTTGCTGACTGCGTTTGGCCATTCGAGGGTTGGCTTTTGAACGGCAGGTTTCGCCTGAGCCAGCGAAGCGAACGCCATTATGGTGAAGAGACTTATCATTTTGAACTCCCAATCTGCTGCCCGGAGGCAGCGTATATCATATTCAACAGGGCCACCGATTCAAGAGCAGCGCGCCCACTTACCATCGGCGACCGCCCAGTTAGCACGGCATCCGCAAAATCGGCAAAGAGAATCTCATGCCCGCGCAGGCTGATCGACATCGGTACACTGCCACCACCGATTACCTCGTTTGGCTGGCCGATGGTGTGCAGCAGGTCGACGCCATCAATGCCAAACTTCTTGACAGTGGCGTCTTCAAACATCACCGATCCCTTGGTGCCAAAAAGCTCGATCCGCGAGCATAAATCTGGGGAGCAGCAGGTGGTCGCTTCGATGGTCCCCAGTGCACCACTCTTGAACCTTACGACTGCAACGGCGAAATCCTCGCACTCCATCTCATGAGCAACTGTGGCACAATGGGCGTACTCTACCTTCTCCGGCGCGCCGACCAGCCAGCAGACGTGATCCAGCGCGTGGATGGCCTGATTGGCCAGCACGCCGCCATCCAGGGCATGGGTGCCGCGCCAGGCGGCGCTGTCGTAATAGCTCTGCGGCCGAAACCACTTCACCGAGGCATTGATACTTAAAATCTGCCCGAGCTTGCCCTGCGAAATGGCATCGACCACCTGCTGCGCTCCAGTGAAAGTTCGACGTTGAAAGATGCATCCGAGGGTAACTCCCGCCGATTCACATGCATCTACCAACGCCTCTGCTTTGGCGATGACTAGATCGACCGGTTTCTCCACCAGCACATGCAGACCGTGCCTCGCCCCGACCATCCCCTGATCAGCGTGCATCCCGGAGGGCGTGCTGATATCAATGGCGTCAATGAGTCCACTCGCGCACATCTCTTCTAGCCCGACAAACGCGACCGCTCCTATGGGGTCGCCTGCCGACTTCGCCCGCTCTAGATTGGGGTCGCAAATGGCGGTGACCTGGGCTATTGGAATCTTCTGCCATACTGAAAGGTGAGCCTGGCCCATCGCGCCACACCCGACCAGCCCCACCCGAAGCGATTTGCTCATTACTTAAACTCTCTACAAAATTGGGATGAGTTGAAGTTCGGCATCGGGTCGGCGGAGTCCTGTTGACCTGATTGCAGAACTAAGACAAGCCAAAGGAACGATTGTCGCCGAATCAACAATACACAGCAATGGACAATCACGCGACTTTGAGTACGCTAACATTACTTTGGATCAACGGACCAAGGATAGAGAGATTAAATATGTCCTTCATTTCGCTCTCGTTGATATCTAACAGTGGATTCTTAACAAAATAGCAATCGTAGTGTTTGTTAACGAGATTGTGATGACTATCTTTGTCTATCAGGAATAGAATTCCATGAATGCGTTCCTTCACATATTTGTTTTGATGGTATTGTGGCTCAAGGTCACCGCTAATCTGGGTCCAGTCCTCAAACAATCCTAGGATTTCTAATTGAAATTGAGGGACAACATATTCCATGCCAAAAGCCGCTAGAATAATGTCCCATCTGTCTGGTTTTATTCCTAGAGAATTCGTTGCTTCAATTGCAATTAGATTATATTCACCATCCTTGGGACTTGGGAATTTATGGGGCAGACCGTTTTTCGTGGTTTTCAAACATACTTTGTCTTGTAACCGACGCAAGAAATCGATCTGTTTGTGTCTTCCCCACATGAGGCCCTCCGATCCTCGTGCTAAAATGCGATTGGTAAATCCATTTGGCTCTTGAACTGATACAAGTTCAAGATTCGCGCAATACCCGAAATCATTGCTAATCACCAAATCAATATTCGAATTGCTCCCAGATAGCTTTTCAATATCTCTTCGTACAATGACTCCAGAGATTTCAAATTGATGCGCTAAATTGACTTCAAATATGAAACCTGGCCAGTTGTTATATTCCTTTAGGGATCGTATTGATTTGCGAAGTTTTTCGTGCCTCCCAAGGGTGAGCAGGTATTCGCATCGCTCCGAAAGCAATTCCAATTCGATGTCCAA
>JBDUAM010000120.1:0-13084 GCA_040004655.1 Chthonomonadales bacterium
CATTTTGCACTCCCGATCAAGCCAATCGACATCGGACGCTTTGACGTGGTCTTCGACTGGGAGACGATGGGGAGCTTTGTGTTGAATAGTTGGGGCAATGCCACCCAGCTCGATCGCGCGATGGGATACGAGGCAAACGCGCAGGGCACGAGCTATCTCGGTCCAGATCCCACGGAATTTCTTGGCACATCGGTTGCCGCGCCGCAGATTACCGTGACTGGCTAGCAGCAGGCAACTTTCTTGTTATCGTACATTGCACTTCGGCAGAAGAGCCAAGCGTAAAGCAGGTTCTAGAATCCACTGAACCACTCTCGCTAAAGTCCCATAAGTTGCCGCTGCGCATCTCGCCACAACCTCCGGCCACGCAACCGAGCAATAAGTAACGGTCATGCGCATTCGACTCAAAGTGCTTCTGCTGCTCATCTCACCGTTGGTGGTTCTGTTTGCCGCGGCATACATACAGTGGGGCACGGTCGGTCTGCCAGTGCTTCCACATTTCGTGCAACCAGAACGCATGGTTACTTCGCCCTCCGGCTTCCCGGCGTGGCTGCGCGTCACTCACTATGTCAACTTCCTATTCCTTATCCTGCTCATCCGAAGCGGTCTGCAGATTCTGGCCGACCACCCAAGGCTGTATGGAAACGTCCACTGCACCCCCGGCGCCGAGTGGCTCCGGTTGACGCCGGTTGTGGTGCCGACCGACAGAGTATGGACGGCCAATGATGATGAACGGTTCCTGTCGCCCTGGATCGGGTTGCCGGGCGGACGGCACGCCGTCGGCATGGCCAGGCACTGGCATTTCCTCAGCGTTCTCTTCTGGGTGCTCAACGGCGTAGTTTTCATGGCGCTGCTATTCGCGACGGATCAGTGGAGACGTATGGTTCCGACCTCCTGGAAAATTGTGCCGGACGCGTGGGCGGTCTTCGTTCACTATGCTACGCTCCACCTCCCGCCGGAACCGAACGGCTATTACACCTACAACGCGCTGCAGCAGCTTACGTACTTCGGAGTCGTTTTCGTACTGGCTCCAATGGCGATCCTTAGCGGTCCATCCATGTCCCCAGCCTTTACAGCCCGGTTCCGTTGGTATCCAAAGTTGCCCGGCAACAGGCAGATTGGACGGTCACTTCACTTCCTCGTGATGTGCGCATTCGTAGTCTTCACCATCGTGCATGTGGCCATGGTAGCCCTCACTGGATTCGCCCGAAATATGAATCACATTGTGATCGGCACGGACAATGCCAACCGTATCGGCCTGTATCTGGGCCTGGCGGCTATTGGTGTGGTCGTCGGGCTGAACATGTTGGCCCACTGGGCCGCGTGGACGCACCCGCGCACGGTCCAGCATGCCGCCAAAGCGATCGTCAGCCCGGTCATGGAATTCCTTCTTGATCGCCCCGCTCCAACGGCTGAGTTCAACCGCCAGGACATCTCACCCTATTTTTGGTCCAACGGCAAAATTCCGACTTCGCAAGAATGGAAGACGCTGGCTACCGACGATTTTAGGGACTACCGGCTCAAGGTGTGCGGCCTGGTAGAAAACCCCATCGAGCTTTCACTGGAAGACCTTCGGGCGCTGGGCAAGAAGTCTCAGATCACTCTCCATCACTGCATTCAAGGTTGGTCTGGCATCGCCGAGTGGGGCGGGTTGCCGTTAAAGGAGCTGATAAATCTAGCAAAGCCAAAGCCAGGCGTAAAAGCAGTTGTTTTCTATTCCTTCGGTGAGGGCGGGAAGGGGGGCCAGTATTACGATAGCCTGTCGATGGAGAACGCTCTTCAACCGCATACCCTGTTGGCATACGAGATGAACTCGGCGACGCTCAGCAATCTTTATGGGGCGCCGCTGCGGCTGCGGGTGGAAAACCAGCTCGGCTTCAAGATGGTCAAGTGGATAAAGTCGATCGAATTCGTCGAGGACGTCAAGTCGATCGAACAAGGTGAAGGCGGCTATGACGAAGACCGTGAGTACTTCGGTGAACTTGCCAACATCTGACGCCAGCGTGGAGCGGAAGTTGCGATCTTGTAATACAAAGGGAAAATAGATGACTCATCGCACAAACGGGAACGCTTCGCGCCGACCAATGGTGATGTCTAAGTTATGGGTTCAAGGGGTAATCCTAACCTTCGTATTCGGGTTCACGGTGCTGGGCTACCTGGCGATCCGAGTTTACCAGGACCACGCTCCCGTGCCAGGCAAAGTAGTCACCGAGACGGGGCAGATGGTCTTCACCGGCGAGGACATCCGACTCGGCCAGCAAGCATTTCTGACGCGCGGCCTCATGGAGTACGGATCTGTCTACGGCCATGGCGCCTACCTCGGACCCGACTTCACAGCTGATTATCTGCATCGACAGGCTCTGGAAATGCAGCAGTTCTACGGCGGGGGAGACAAAGCTCAGAAACGGGTCCAGAAAGAGCTCCAGGCGAATCGTTACGAACCCGTAACCGACACGCTGACCTGGACGGTCGGCCAGGTTCGGGCATTCGAGGCGCTTACACAGCACTATAAAGTAGATATCCTCAACCGTGCCACGAGCGGCGCGGGCATGGGTCCAGGGGCAGTCACCGATCCCGTCGAGATCCGGCGGATCACAGCCTTCTTTGCCTGGACTGCATGGACAGCGTCTGCCCGTCGGCCCGGCCATCCCTACTCTTACACAAACAATTGGCCACCCGACTCGCTGGCCGGGAACCAGTTAACAGGAGAGGCCGTCGTATGGAGTACGTTGTCGTTCGTTATGCTGCTGGGCGGAATCGGTCTGTTGCTGGCAGTCTTTGGTCGCTATTCTCATTCACTTGGTTGGCATGGCGAAGAGGACCGCCTGCTGCGCTTTCTGCCACCTACCGAGGTCGTCCTGACGCCAGCACAAAGGTCCACGATCTGGTACTTTTTCGCGGTCGCCGCAATGCTTCTGGCGCAAAGCCTCCTTGGAGGCGCGACAGCTCACTTCCACGTCGAAAGCGGCGGTTTCTTTGGCCTGGACCTCGCCCGCTGGCTTCCCTACAACTTGACCCGCACATGGCACCTGCAACTCGCCATCTTTTTTGTGGCCACGGCATACCTTGCCGCCGGAATCTTCCTTGCCCCACTGGTAACCGGAAGTGAGCCGCGCGGCCAACGGCGATTGTCGTTCCTTTTGTTGGGCGCGCTGGTTATCGTCGTGGTAGGCAGCATGGTCGGCGAGGCCGCGAGCTACAAGGGCTGGCTTCCAAATGCAGCCAGGTCGTTGGTGGGAGCTCAGGGATGGGAGTATCTCGATCTGGGCTGGCTCTGGCAGGCTCTATTAGTTGGCGGCATGGTCCTGTGGTGCGTTATCCTCTATCGGGGTTTGCGGGGCAAGCTGGCCACTGAGCCGCGTGGAAACCTGCCGTACTTGTTCTTCTACAGCGCCCTGACCATACCGTTTTTCTACTCCGTGGGCCTTGTGAACCATCCGCAAACCAATTTCGCTATCGCTGACTTCTGGCGCTTCTGGGTTGTTCACCTGTGGGTTGAAGACTTCCTTGAGTTATTCACCACCATCCTCGTAGCCTACATTTTCGTCCTCCTTGGCGTAGTGTCCGAGAAGACGGCAACCCGAGTTATCTACTTTGACGCCTTACTGTATTCAGCGGTACGCCGGCCGTCCACATGGCCCTCGGCGCATTCTTCTCAGCGGCCGAGGTAATCCCGCTGACCTTTCTAACGGTGGAAGCCTGGACCTTCCTCCACCTTGGCGCTCGCCAGGAGGTCAACAGTGGTCGGACCCAGTTTCCGCATCGATGGGCAGTTCTGTTCCTTGCTTCCGTCGGCTTCTGGAACTTCCTGGGTGGGGGGATATTTGGCTTCCTCATTAACCTGCCGATCGTCAGCTACTACGAGATCGGGACTCAGCTCACGGCCAATCACAGCCACGGAGCCATGATGGGCGTGTACGGAATGTTGGCGATCGCTCTGCTGGTCTTTTGCCTGCGCTACCAACAGAGACCGGAGGACTGGAGCGACCGGATGGTGGGCTTCTCCTTCTGGGCTTTGAACCTGGGTCTTGCCTGGATGGTGTTCGGCAACCTCTTCCCACTCGGCATTCTCCAGTTGGGCGACTCGGTGGCCAACGGATACTGGCATGCACGGTCGCTCGATTTCTTCAAGAACCATGCCCTCATCGAGTGGCTTCGATTGCCGGGCGATCTGTTGTTCATTGCGGGGGTTCTGCCGTTGGTGTACCTGACGGCTCGGGCGATAAATCGACCGGCGTTTCGGCAAGGCCAGGCGTTCGGCTCCGATACCTGTGAAGTCACCCCGCTTTACACCGAGGTATTGCCGTGAACTCTGTTCCGATGCTAATGAGCCTGCCCGCCGAATTGGAGGTCTGGCTGATCCTCGGATATGTATTGGTGGTCCTCTCCGGGGCGCGGCTATGCGAAGTTTTGGCTCGGGTGCATTTCCAGCGAGCGCATCAGTATGCCGAGCGTGGCTTCAAGTACGACGAAGTCACTGACCAATACCACTGCCCGAAGGGAGAACGCCTCAACCGCGACCGGATTCAATTCGGTGAGACGGTGAGCCGAATGGCCGTTTACCGCGCGCCGGCATCAACCTGCAATCGATGTCCTTTGAAGGCGTCCTGTACTCCTAATGACGATGGCCGACGCCTCTATCGCCCGCTGGCAGCCTGGATTGAAACAGACGTAGGGCGCTTTCACCGACGGGTGTCGCTCGTGATGATCGGGGCCGGGATGGTCTTTGCTCTGGGTGGTCTTGGCCACTGGATGGGCCGACCGGGCACCGGCCTCATGCTACTTGCCCTGGGAGTGAGCCTGTTTACGATAGTCCGATCCCTGTCAGGAGCGTGGCCGGCTTGCGGGATGGACATTGACGAAGCCCAATGAATACCGGGCGGATCGCAAGATCACCGAAGCCCCATCCGAACAAATCGATGAAAACAGCGCCACCATGCTTCGCCGGGTTGGCATGGGAGAGATGCACAATAGGGCGAGCACCGATCATTATCAACGATGAAGCCGCGTTATTCAACAGTTCTTCTGTATTAACGGTCAGAAATATCCGCCTCTTGAACAGAGGTCATGGGCGCAACAGTGTGCCACAGAAAGGAGCATTAAATGGAACTTGGCATGATTGGACTGGGTCGGATGGGAACTAATATGGTGCGGCGTCTCCTGGACGCTGGCCACCAATGCGTCGTTTACGACATCCATCCGGAAGCCGTGGAGGCACTTGCCAAAGGTAAGGCGGTCGGAGCGACGTCGCTCGAGGAATTCGTGCAGAAGCTAAGTAAGCCCCGTGCCATCTGGATGATGGTGCCGGCGGCGGCTGTCGATCCGACGCTAAAGGCCCTTGTTCCGCTCCTCCAAAGGGGCGACGTGGTCATCGACGGCGGCAACTCCTATTACCACGATGACATCAGCCGTGCTACCGCATTAAAACCGAAGGGCATCCACTATGTAGACGTGGGAACCAGTGGTGGAGTCTGGGGGGCGGAGCGAGGCTACTGTCTGATGATCGGGGGCGATGAAGCCGTCGTGCAGCGCCTCGACCCAGTATTTGCCACTCTCGCACCTGCCGTTGAGGCGGCGCCACGTACGCCAGGCCGGGAGAAAGTTGGCGGTACGGCAGAGCACGGCTATCTGCACTGTGGGCCGACTGGCGCGGGCCATTTCGTAAAAATGGTACACAACGGCATTGAGTACGGCATTATGGCCGCCTACGCAGAGGGTCTGAACATCCTGCGCCATGCCAATGCTGGCAACCAGCAGCGCACCGTCGACGCCGAGACTGCACCGCTGCGCCACCCCGAGCACTACCAGTACGACCTGAATCTGCCCGACATCGCCGAGGTCTGGCGTCGCGGCAGCGTGATTTCCTCGTGGCTGCTTGATCTCACCGCCGTCGCCCTGCTCCAGAGCCCAGACCTTGCGAAGTTTACCGGCCGGGTGTCGGACTCGGGCGAGGGGCGCTGGACGGTCGCGGCGGCTATCGATGAATCGGTCCCGGCCCCTGTGCTCAGTGCGGCTCTGTACGACCGCTTTAGCTCGCGCGGCGAGGCCGACTTTGGCGACAGAGTGCTCTCCGCCCTTCGTTACCAGTTCGGCGGCCACGAGGAAAAAGCTGCCACCTCCAAGGGAGGTGCATGATGGCCACCTCCCGATCGGACGCGCTAGTGCTCTTCGGCGCGACGGGCGATCTCGCCCACAAGATGATATTCCCGGCGCTCTACGCTCTGGCGAAACGGGGCGACCTGAAGGTCCCGGTGATCGGAGTCGCTTTGCCGAGTTGGAGTGTGGCGGATCTCCGCGATCGCGTCAAAGACAGCATCAAGCACGCAGGCGGGATAGATAATCAAAGCGCGTTCGACCATCTTATGTCCCTGCTCGATTACGTCAGCGGGGATTATCAGGAACCGGGCACATACGCAAAGATCAAGAATGCATTAGGTGGCGCTCGTCGGCCGGCCTATTACCTCGCTATCCCACCCTCGCTCTTTGAGACAGTGATTCAAGGCCTGGGCTCTGCGAAATTGACCGAGAACGCACGTGTCATCGTGGAGAAGCCGTTCGGACGCAACTTTCACTCGGCGCGCAAGCTCAACCGTGTGGCGCGGTCAGTCTTTCCGGAAGACTCAATATTCCGTATCGATCATTTCCTTGGGAAGGAAGCGATCATGAACATCCTCTATTTCCGGTTCTCTAACACGTTTCTGGAACCGATCTGGAATCGCGAACACGTCTCCAGCGTGCAGATTACCCTCTCTGAGGATTTCGGCGTGGCGGACCGAGGTGCGTTTTACGAGACCGCAGGATGTCTCCGAGACGTGATCCAGAACCACCTGTTCCAAATCGTCGCGCTGCTTGCCATGGAACCGCCGGTCGAGCGCGACTTTGGAGCCGTCAACACTGAGAAGACGAAGGTCTTTAAAGAGATCCGCCCCACAAAGCCCGACGACCTGGTGCGCGGCCAGTATGCAGGCTACCAGAAAGAGAAAGACGTCGCCGAAGATTCAGACGTGGAGACCTTCTGCGCCATGCGGCTGTATATCGATTCCTCACGCTGGAAAGGGGTGCCGTGGTACCTCCGTTCCGGTAAGTATCTGCCTGAAACTGCGGCCGAGGTTCTGGTGCAGTTGAAGCCGCCGCCAGAGCGACTCTTCGCCGACTCCGACCCGGCTACCGGCCGGGCCAACTATTTGCGATTCCAGCTCTCACCCAAATCCGCTATCGCTCTCGCCGCTCGCGTCAAGCATCCCGGGCAAGAGTTCGTGGGCGACCAGCGCGAACTCTACCTGCTCGAAGAACAGGCGGGAATCGAATCGCCTTATGAGCGTCTCCTGGGGGATGCAATGGCCGGTGATGGCGCCCTCTTCACCCGTGAGGACGCGGTCGAGGCCGCCTGGAAGGTGGTCGAACCGGTCCTCAAGGTTCACCACCCGGCCCTGACCTACGCTCGCGGTACCTGGGGGCCAAAAGAAGCGGACGCCCTGATCGCCAAAGACGGCGGCTGGCATAATCCCAAGCCTTAGGAGGCATTCGCGTAACGCAGCTTGCCCGATCGCATTCGACCTCGATGTCGGCCATGCCGACACCACCAGAGATGTGCCAAAATCTACCTTAAGGATGGGGAAAAAGTCATGAAAATGACCGAAAAACTTCATGAAATGGGCCAGAGCCTATGTTTCGAAACATCATCCGGCAAATTCTGGAACGAACAACTATCGTCCATGGTTCTAACGGCTAAGGGCTCAAGTATGCAGGGGAGAGCAGCATTTGGGTGCCCTGTTAAACGCGAATGCGTTAACTGAAAGGTCTCAATTGTGGATTGAAACCGGTGAACTGAATGCCATCGTTTCTCCAGGTTCCCTGTGGCAACGGAAGTGCAAACAAGAAGTAGAAAGGATACAAATATGACTACCAAAATCGCGCCGCTCACGAAACGTGCTACGTGGAAGGCTCTGGAAGCCCATGCCTTGAAGGTTCGAGAGGTGCATCTCCGCAAGCTCTTCGCGGACGACCCGAAACGCGGGGAACGCATGACAGTCGATGCTGTCGGCATCTATTTCGATTATTCGAAGAACCGAATCACGGATGAGACGCTCAAATTACTCCTGGAGCTTGCGGAGGAATCCGGCCTGAGGTGCAATCGTGACGCTATGTTTCGCGGCGACAAGATCAATGTCACAGAGAATCGTGCTGTGCTGCACGTTGCGTTGCGCGCCCCAAAAGACCAATCCATCTTCGTGGATGGCAAGGACGTTGTGCCCCAGGTCCACGCCGTGCTCGACAAGATGGCCGCCTTCGCCAACCAGGTACGCGATGGGATGTGGAAGGGCCACACCGGGAAACCGATCCGCAACGTTATCAATGTAGGCATCGGTGGATCGGACCTGGGACCAGTAATGGCGTACGAAGCGTTGCGGCATTACAGTTGTCGTAACATGACCTTCCGCTTCGTATCCAACATTGACGGCACCGACTTCGCCGAGGCTACGCACGATCTCGATGCCGAGGAGACGCTTTTCATAATCTCGTCGAAGACCTTTACCACCCTGGAGACTATGACTAACGCGCACACGGCGCGTGCCTGGGTCCTCAAGACCCTGAAACACGAAGCTGCCATTGCCAGGCATTTCGTCGCCGTATCGACCGCTTCCGAGGAGGTTGCGAAGTTCGGCATCGACACCGCCAACGTGTTCGAATTCTGGGATTGGGTCGGCGGGCGCTACTCGATGGACTCGGCTATTGGCCTTTCGACCATGGTAGCCATTGGACCCGAGCATTTCCGCGCGATGCTGGACGGCTTTCACCAGATGGACGAACACTTCCGCACCGCACCTTTCGAGCGCAACCTACCTGTGCTAATGGGGCTTCTGGCCATCTGGTACACCAACTTTTTTGGCGCGCAGACCATCGCGGTTCTGCCCTACGAGCAGTACTTGAAGCGGTTCCCGGCCTACTTACAACAGTTGACGATGGAGAGCAATGGCAAGCACGTTACACTCGACGGCGATGAGGCTCCCTATCAGACCGGACCGATCTACTGGGGCGAGCCAGGCACCAATGGTCAGCACTCCTTTTACCAATTGATCCATCAGGGGACAAAGCTCATTCCATGCGATTTCATAGCGTTTGACACTGCACTTAATCCTGTCGGTCGTCACCACGACTTGCTGGTCGCCAACGTTATCGCTCAGACGCAGGCCCTGGCATTTGGCAAGACTTCTGAAGAAGTCTTAGCCGAAGGCGTGCCACCCTGGTTAGCGCCGCACCGCACATTCGAAGGCAACCGACCAACCAATACGATTCTCATGGAAAGGCTAACCCCGGCGGCGCTTGGCAAGCTCGTCGCACTATATGAACACAGCGTCTTCACCCAGGGAGTCGTCTGGAACATTGACTCGTTTGACCAGTGGGGTGTAGAGCTCGGTAAGGCGCTCGCTAAACGCATCATCCCCGAAATTGAAACAGAGATTGATCCCGTACTCGCACATGATAGTTCAACAAACACACTGATCCGCCGGTATCGTCGTTTAAAAGGTTAGTAGCCAGGAAGGAGTGTACATACGTCAAGCAAACAGTGTGCAGTTGGCCTCGAGTCGTTTCCTGCAGCAACGGGGAAGGGTGGGTGTTACATCTGTGATATTCATGGCCAACTTTTTGATGCAAAAGATCACAAGCCCATGTCAGGCAATATGAAGGTCTGAAGTCGATTCTGCATAGGCGAAACAAATCCGGATAACGCAAACGCTATTCTGACAGAGTGACGCAATCTCAGGGAATATCGATGTGATGGGAATCAAAGGGGGGTCGAATTAGTCTAACCCCTGAAGTTACAAGGTTTAATTCCTCGCAACTTACCTTGACGTCCTGACCATCGGGAAAAATTGTCGAAAAATGGCTCTCTATAGCGATTCGGTCGCAGTAAAAGTACAGGTCGGTATCCCGCCGGCCCAAGATGGATTTGTTTTTGTACTTGCGCGAATCGGCAAAGGTCCGGTGATGCCACTGGCGACAACAGGAGTTGGAATATTTCAGGCGGATTTGAAGGTGGGTAAGGAGGTTACGCGAGGCCCCCAAACGGTTTGCTTGATTGCATATCTAACCGACAAGAATGATCGTGACAAACAACGTGTGGCGGAACTGGAAAAGTCGATGTCTGAAAAGCCATACGAATACAATCCAACGTTGCACGCAGGCAAAAATCGTGCGGACCTCAAGCTTACGGTCCTGGAAGCCAATCCGAGGTGATCTTTCAGCACCTTTCCACGTTTGGTTTAACGCGTTTCTTTAGACAGATTGATCCTGTAACCTAGACCCCTATGGGTCTCGATCAAAAGTGCAGCGGACGGTGGGAGTTTGGCTCGCAGCCGACGAATATGGATGTCCACGGTTCGTTCGCCACCGTCAAATTCGATACCCCAGACCAGATCGAGTAGTCGACTTCGAGTGAAGTACTTTCCTCGGTGAGTCACGAGAAATCGAAGCAGGTTGAATTCACGGGGACGGAGAGCCAGAGCTGCTCCACAGCTGTCAAAAGCAGTCTCGCTTACGAGGTTTACTTTCACATCCGCGAACTGCAGTTCGTTCGCGCTTTCCACATGCCGACGCCTGAAGAGAAGTTGCCGGATACGTACCAGTATCTCCTCGGGGGTAAACGGAATAAGAATAAAATCGTCGATAGAAGAGAGCATATCCAGGCGGACCATGCTGTGATCATTCAATATCGTAAGTCTCAGGGGCATCTGGGATTCGTCGCCCCACACATTTTTCATCAATCGACCGAGGCGCAGCATCGGCAAATAGTCCCGACTCGAAGTGAGATCCGCCAGAACGACATCGGGCAATGCGCTGTGAAAGGCGGTCGTTAGCGATCCAATTGCTTCGTCTTCGGGTCCACCCAGATCTGGACACGCGACCAAGTACCCGTTGAGGCGCAACAAATCGCGAATGTCGCGAAGTGGCGGCGTCAAGGGATTTGGCGCATAGATCAGAATGCTCTGCATGGCTACGGTCTCAATTCCTCTCTACACTAAACCACTGGCACGGTGATCAGAATCTCACCCGCCTTGTTTAATTCCACCGGATAGACCTCCAGGCCACATTCGCCATTCTCCGTTTTGCCGGTGGCAAGGTCGAACTTCCACCCATGAAACGGGCAGACGAGGGAATTCTCGCCCATCAGGCCATCCGCGAGGGGACCAATTCGATGGGGACATTCGGCCTGACTGGCAAACACCTCACCCCTTCTGGTATGGAAAACGGCAATGCGCAAAGGGCCAACCCAGAAGTTACGACCCTCACCCTGCGGTATCTGAGATATTGGGCCCAGGTTGGACTGCAGGTCAGTTGCCTGAGTGATCGGTCTTGACTCTGCAGCAATCAACGAGCCACCTCCACGAGTTCTCGTTCCGGAGAGACCTTCGCACCCATATCCATGAGTTCAATGGGAATGACGGTTGAGGCAAACTGATTGGAAGTCTTTGGCGCGTAGGCCTCTTTCCACGGATCAAAGTAGGCATCCACCGACTCTTGCATAGCTGCATCCAGGCGGTCTGCGATTCCGTCGCTGTCGTCGATGACGATTGCCTTAATCCGGTCAATCCCAATCCTCGGAACGAAGCTATAAGTGCGTTCCAGATACTTTGCGTTTTCGCGATAGTACTGTACGAAACGGCCCGTTATCTTTAAGACATCATCGTGGTTGTCGAGCACGCAAAGCAGGTCGCCTTTACGTACATGGGCGCCAGCTGCTCCACCGACATAGATTTCCCATTGTCCGCCCTCAATTGCAACAGCGCCGACATCTTTGACGTAAGCCTCAGAGCAGTTTCTTGGGCAGCCCGCGGTTGCCATTTTTAGCTTTCCGGGGCTCTCAAGTCCCTGAAATCGCTCTTCGATTTTGATGGCCAGTTTGGTGCTGTCGCCCAGTCCAAATCGGCAGAAGTCGGTTCCGACGCAACTCTTGCACGTGCGATAGTACTTGCCATATGCGTACCCGGACGGCATGTCGAGGTCCTTCCACACTTTGGGCAGGTCATCTTTCTTAATTCCCAGAAGGTCGATCCGCTGGCCGCCCGTGAGTTTGACCATGGGAACGTCGTATTTATCTGCGACGTCGGCAATTCGCCGCAGTTGGTCTGGAGACGTAATGCCGCCCGGAATCTGTGGAATGACCGAGAACGTGGCGTCGCGTTGGATATTCGCGTGAACGCGGTCGTTTATGAACCGGGCATCGCGCTCATCGACATACTCGGCGCCCCAGAGCGTTCTCAAAAGCGATGCGAGCCCCGGTTTGCTTGCTGCGTCTTCAATTCCATCGGCCAGAGCATTGAAGACCGATGAAACCGATTTCAACTCTTGCTCATGCACCGCGCGAACCAGTTGCGGTTTGGAGAGCGGAACCCCCGGAACATAGTAGTGGATGGAAGGATCTTCGTCGACTTGACCGTCGCAGGCCCATTCCACAATTTCGGTCACCAGCGCTTTGCAGGAACCGCAACCCATACCCGCGCGGGTGGCGTCCATGACGCCCTTCAGGCTTCGCCGCCCCGACCCAACGCATCTTCGAATGGCGCCCTTGGAGACACCGTTACAGTTACAGACCTGCGCGTCGTCCGGCATTTCGACCATGGTCATCTGCCGACTGAATGTGCCGATATCAAACAGCAGGCTTGCACGGTCTTCAGAAACTGGCAACGCACGGTCAAATGCCTGCATGAGGAACGACGCTTTACTCGTATCACCCAGCAGCATGGCTCCGACCAACATGTCGTTGCGAACAATGATCTTCTTGTAAATTCCGCGCTTTGGCTCTGCAAAGGTAATGACTTCGTCGCGCGGATCGGAAGGTTCGATCAGTCCCATGGTCGCCAGCTCGACGCCCATCACCTTGAGCTTGGTTGCGACTTTAGAACCGAAATACGCGGCGTCCGATTTGAGCCCGGTAATGTGATCCGCGAGCACTGCCGCCTGTTCCCAGAGTGGTTGAACGAGACCGTAAACCTGCCCGCGATGTTCGGCGCATTCGCCGACAACATAGACATTCTCATCGTCGACCGATTGCATCTGATCGTTCGTGATAATCGCGCGATTGACC
>JBDUAM010000424.1:0-3847 GCA_040004655.1 Chthonomonadales bacterium
CCGGAAAATCCATTGCGATACGCATCTGCCCGTTGAGCGTAGGGTCACCGCCAATGTTGTTGAAAAATGTCGGTGCGACAGTTCCGATGCCGTCTCGAATATCGATGCGCTCATACTGAGCTGCCAGGAAGAGGCGATTGCCAAATGTATAATCCCAGTAGACAGGGAAACAAGTTCCATTCAGGTTGGCTTCATCGGCATTGCTGTTATTATCAAAGGTTGTCTGATAGTAGAAAATAACAACGGCAATGGCAAAGTCGTCCATACCGGTGTCGGGTCGAAGGGCGCTGGCCTGAACATACAACTTCGCGCCCGGAGATACGCTCGTGTCGAGTACAAACTGTTTCGGGTACCAGGTCGTAAATGACTCGCCTTCAATGTTGCCACCAAGGGCCTGTTGCGCGAATCCTCTAAGTTTAGGAATGGAGTTCTGGGTAGTTGCGTCCAGTGCAAAGGCAGCGTAATAAGCTTGATTGAAGTTGCTGAAAAACGTTGGCGATTCCGCCGAACATTTCAACCATGCCGAACCAGACATACTCAATCGCGGAATGATCATGTTCGGAAACGTATTTGTATTCGCGACGCCGTTGAGTTTTGAGATCGGGAAAAATCGATCATTACCAAGGGCTGGCTGGTTCAATATTTCGTATCTATCCAGAGAGCTCCAAAGCGGGTCCGCTGGATCGACCGATCCATTGCCAAATGTTGCGTTCAATTGCGGCAGTGCGGCGCGAACGCTCTCAAGAGTTGCTGCGCGGGCCATTCCCCTCTCCCAGGCTTCATAGGAGATGGAAGCAGGTCCGTGAAATGCAAACGCCATCATCTGCGTTAAACCGAGTACTTTGGATTGCGTCGAGTTGTAGACCGCAAAGTGAATATTCTTACCTGCAACGTCGTAAAATCCGCCGGAAATGGCATTGGGGTCGCTGAGGATATTCGCTGTATTGTCGTCATTCACTACCGTAACCGAGCCGGACCACGACGGATCGCCGTAAACTGATTTGAGCGCGACGTACATGATATTTTTGATGGCTACAAGTTCACTTTGTTGTGCCTGGGTCCAACCGCCGTCATTTGCAACTGTACTGATCGGAAAGACAAATGAAATGTCACTACCACGAGTTTTTACTTTGTCGGTAGGAATCACCAATCGACCCGATTTTCGCGTGTAAACGACGTCGCCGAAGCCAGCCGTCATCTTTCCTTTCCAGGGGAACTGATTGCGTAGAAAATCGATCTCATGCTGAATTCCAGTCGCGCGTGATTGCCGCGCAAGCCGAACCTGATCAGCGATTGCCTTGTCCGTTTGTTGCTGGGTTGCATTTGGAGCCACATCGACAACCAGGGCACCCATCGGCCCGGACGAAACGGTGTTAAATCGATCGTTTCTAATGTTCCGATATTGTTGCGCCTGGGAGATTTGGGCTGCAAAGAGAAGTAGGGAGATTGCTGCTAATTTCATCGGGAATGGCGATTTCAAGTGAATTGCTCCGTTTAGGGCTGCAGACGGTATAGAATGTTATAGTACGGTACGAAACCTACATCAACTTTCGTTACAACTATTCTACCCGCAGGCCAAAACAGTTCTCTTAATAAGCATAAACATCGTTAGACCAATTTGCGTATGATTCTTCGAAGGCGATCATAATCATCGTGAAGCAAAGTTACCAGATCCCGAGCACAACTTGATAAGTATTCACCTGAAGATTCAGTAGACGCGGCCGCTATACGAATAGCTGACGCCATTAGTTCATCAGGATCTTCACACTCCACAAATCCAAGCAATGGTTCGATATACCCACGGTCTTTCGTGATCGCCAGAAGCTCATTAGGCTCTGGATTGCGAACTCGGTCATGGAGGCGCGGTGGTTTTTCAGGTAATCGATGCAGTACCGTTCCGCTCACCACTTTCCCAACGATCAGAACCTGAAACTCCGTCGACAATAATTCTGAAATCTGAGGTTGTGTTCTTCGGAGTTGGTCAGCCTCAAGGCCATACGCGGTTGGCCTGCGGCCAGTTTCAGAACTCGAGGTACTCGCGTGGTATACGACACCAAAAATCAAGTCCCTGGTCAAGGTTGCAGATTCAAACGGGTCGGAATTGTTATAGGCTTGTTTATCGCCCACCACAACAAACGATCCAAACGGAGGTGGTTTGTCGAGGAGAACGGATTCACAAAGCATCTTGCGAGAAGACGTCAGGATAATCTCTCCGACATACGTGGTGACATTGCTCTGGAAATTCATACTCTTATTATGTCCGAAATCTGTGTCGGGGAGGCCATTCAATTTGACAAGCCCTATTCTTCAAGGCTATCATACTTATCCTCGGATTCATGCGTGTCATAGGAACACGAGTTCCGGAAAGAATTGAAATCAACTTAGCCTGGAGTAATAGATGCCGGACCTATTGTTGGAAGTCGGAACGGAAGAGATGCCCGCCGGAGCGATAGAATCGGCTCTCTCACAACTAAAATCGGCCATTGAATTGGGACTGACAGCAGCGAGAGTTCCTGCGGATTGCGTTAGCGTATGCGGCACCCCACGTCGACTTATTGTCACGGCCACTGAGCTTCCAGCTCGACAACCTGACCTCTCCACCCAGGTAAAGGGTCCGTCCAAATCCGTCGCGTTTGATGCCTCTGGAAATCCGACTGGCGCCGCAATTGGATTTGCAAAGAAGCAAGGAATTGCTGTCGAGGACCTTACTATTCTCTCCACAGATCAGGGCGATTATGTTCAAGCATTGGTTCACGAAGTAGGGTTGCCTGCCATTGAGGCTGTGTCCCCCATTATTACGGCAGCTCTCAAGGGACTGAGCTTTCCCAAAGTCATGCGATGGGGAAACGGCGCGAACAGATTTGTGCGCCCGGTACGTTGGATTGTATGTATGATTGATGGCAAGGTGACTGACTTCGAATTTGGAGGTGTGAAAGCCGGTTCAAAGAGTCGCGGACATCGGTTTCTGTCTCCGGACGAATTTGAGTTGTCAACAGGTTCTAACTTTGCCAGGGAACTTTATTCCCGACATGTAATGATCGATCCCGAAAAGCGTCGAGAAGCGATTGTGCGCCAATCAAACGAATTGGCCGCGGAGCTGGGTGGAAATATCCCATGGGATGAAGGACTCCTGGACGAGAATGTCTGGCTGGTGGAATGGCCGACCGCGGTTCTTGGTTCATTTGATCCGGAATATCTCGAATTGCCTCGACCGGTTCTCGTTACCGCAATGAAGAAACACCAGCGCTACTTCCCAATTGAAGATGCCGGTGGAAATCTAAAACCGAATTTCATCGCCATACGGAGTGGGGATGACGCCAACTTGGACATCGTCCGAGACGGATACGAGCGAGTTCTGGCCGCCCGATTTAACGACGCAAAGTATTTCTATTCACAGGACCTTGAATCTTCCCTCCCGGAGATGAGAAGCCAGCTCGACAGGCTCGTTTTTCAGGAGAAGTTGGGGAATTATCTGCAGAAGAGTAACCGCTTGCTCTCGTTGGCTAATTTCATGGCAACAAGCGCAGGTGTTGACGTTGCGTCGGCGAGCCGAACGGCGGAACTGTGTAAAGCCGACCTCGTTAGCCGAATGGTGATTGAACTCCCGGCATTGCAAGGCGTTATCGGGCGGGAATATGCTCTCAAGACCGAAAGTCCCGACGTAGCAGATGCCATTCTCGAGCACTATCTGCCACGATTCCCGGGCGACAAGCTACCTGCAACGCCTGTTGGTCGACTGTTAGCTATCGCAGATCGTATTGACACACTGGTTGGATATGTTGGAATTGGAATTCTTCCGACTGGTTCAAGCGATCCATTTGGGCTGCGCCGCGCTGCACAGGGATTG
>JBDUAM010000002.1:0-3834 GCA_040004655.1 Chthonomonadales bacterium
CGCCAGAGTCTCTATCTTTTTCGAAAAAGAAATGTGCGTCTGCCGATGATGGCCCTGTTTGACCAGCCAGATATGATGACATCCTGTGCCGCGCGTGGTCAAACTGTGCATGCTCTACAGGCTCTCAACTTGATCAACAGCGATAAGATGCGGGAGTTCGGGTATCAGTTGGCGCAACGGGTGGTGCGTGAAAAATCGACGGAAGCTGGTCGGCTGGACCGATTGTTTGCGCTTACGTTTAACCGGCCGTTGACCCCTGCTGAACGAAAATCAACTTTGAGTTACCTCCACTCGAACAGTGCATTTGGCGAAAACAATGCTGGTGTCAAATCGCCGAATGGCATCGACCAAAAAACTTTCCGCAAATGGGCTGATCTCTGTCTGGCGGTACTTAACATGAACGAGTTTATCTATGAACGATAGTCCTGAACATCTACCCGGTGCGATCTCGCGCCGAGATTTCCTGTTCAAAGCGGGGAATGGGTTTGGTGGCGTTGTTCTGTCTACGCTTCTCTTTGAAGAAGCGAAGGCCGATGCTAATCGCGTTCCGGAGAACAACCTCAGTCCGAAATTGTCGCCGTTCAAACCGAAGGCTAAGTCCGTCATTTTCCTGTTCATGTCAGGAGGTCCGAGTCATCTCGAAACATTCGATCCAAAGCCAGAACTGGATAGGATGCACGGACAACCCCTACCGGCCAGCTTCGGGACGATCAAGAGCCAGTTCACGAACGGTGGAACTCCACTGCTTGGCAGTGCATGGAAGTTTCATAAGCATGGGCAATCAGGAATCGAGGTCTCGGAACTTTATCCACACCTATCTGAGTGTGTCGATGACCTCGCAGTCATCAGGTCTTGCTACGCAGATAGCTTTGTCCATGCTCCGGCCATGTACCAGATGGTCACCTGTCGAACGCAGGCGGGGCATCCTTCTGCAGGTAGTTGGATAACCTACGGACTGGGTGCAGCCACACAGAACCTGCCGGCTTACTGTGTGTTACCGCAGCCTCAGGGACTTCCCGAAGGCGGCGCGCCGATGTGGGATTCCGGTTACCTGCCAGCGTTGTACCAGGGTACTGTTCTACGAGGTGGCAAGAAGCCGATCTTCAATCTTCAGCCTCCGGGTGACATGTCGATCCATGAACAGCGCGAGATGCTTGATTACCTCAAGCATATGAACGAATTGACTCTGACGAAGGATGGCACAGACCTCTCCGCTCGAATTGCTTCCTACGAACTCGCTTTCAGAATGCAGCAACATGCTCCAGAAGCCGTGGATATCAGTCGCGAGACGTCAGAGACCAAACACCTCTATGGAATTGACGATGAGCATACCAATGACTTTGGATCGAGGTGTCTGCTCGCGCGTCGACTTGTCGAACGTGGTGTGAGGTTTGTTCAGGTCTTTTCCGGCGGAGGACCGGCTAGTTGGATGTGGGATGCCCATTACAACGTGGTGGAGAACCACGAGAAGATGTGTGCCGCGACGGACAAGCCCATAGCGGGACTTCTCAAGGATCTCAAACGCCGAGGACTATTGAACGACACGCTGGTAATCTGGGGCAGTGAGTTTGGTCGCACGCCAGTTTCGCAGGGTGGTAAGGGTCGGGATCATAATCCAAGTGGCTTTACTGTATGGATGGCAGGCGGTGGAATTCGGGGTGGGGTGGTACACGGTTCGACGGATGAGATCGGGTATCGGGCGGTACAGGAACGCGTCCATGCGCGGGACATTTATGCTACCGTGCTTCATCAGTTGGGCATCGATCATCGAAACCTGACATACCTTCACAATGGTCGAAACGAGCGTTTGACCGATTTCGCCGGAGAGGTCATTCGCCCGATCATTGCTTAATTAGCGTCAGTACACCAGACCAGTTGGGGAACTCCGCCAGCGTCGCCGCAAACAATGGCATTCTGGCCGAAGTGTTGACCGAGTTCCATTGCTTGCTCCCTTTCAATTCCAAGAATGAACAGGCTCATTTCGTGTGGCCAATCTCCTGCCGGACAGGCGCCATATCCCTCATAGTGTTGAAAACCAAATTGATTGATCGTCAGCGTTAATTCCGTGTGCCTGACTGCATTTTCTTCTGGTGTTAATAATCTTGATGCTGGATTATGTGCCGTTATGATCGACCACACGTTTACGTTTTGAAGTCTTAGAAGGACTTCCAGATCGTCGTTGAAGGCGCCAATCTTTAGGGTCAACCGACCCGATGGACTATCTACCACGTAATTTGCCCCACGATAACTCTCGTCCAATTCTTCAGTTGATTCTGCTTGAACTACACCGGGCGCAAGTTTTTTCTCCAAGTTGGTTTCCTTTAGATAATCGATGGTGATTTCGGTTGGTAAATTCCGCTAATGAACCGTTAATGCCCGTACAATACGCTACATATGAGCCAATGTAATTCGGGGTTCCTTACAAAGATTGAAAGGAATGTACCATGATTGCGCAAAGGTCACATGTAATAAAATCCGTCACTACTCTTGCGGCCGCTATAGCGATCCAGTTCGCTGGGATCGCTGTGCAGGCACAGTTCGTGTCGGCCTCTCCAAATCTTCCGCCTTTGGGTGGCGTGTATGCATCCGGTCCGGTTTTTGGGACGTATGTTATCGGTGGTAATACATACCAGATATTGGGATTATCGTTAGGTTCATTCACCAATTCCACCCTGCCGCCACTCAATGTTGGTGGTACCGGAACGTCCAGTTACAATGCCACCGGTAATGGCGGACTGAGTGTCAATTTTGGCGCACCGAATCCATTTTCTGCTATCGGACCCGAATCCTTCTCCATGCTGAAAACAACTGGCCCGAATGGCTCGCCTCTGGGATCGTTTGACACGGAGATGCTTCAATTGAACCTCTCAGGTGGCGCTCTGCCAGCCGGAATGATGTTGCGGGAAAGCCCAACCCTCCCTTCGAACGGCCAGACAACCATTGTTGACAATGGGGATGGTAATTTTAAGATAGACAGCTTCTTTGACGTGTTTACAGAGTTAAGTATTGATAATGGTGATACCTGGATACCGAATCAACAATCCGGTCACATTCAGCTTCAATCAAACGTCCCCGAGCCTGCGGGACTAACTCTGGTTGTTGCCGCAGGAACATCTGGGCTCATCGTTTTTCGGTTTCGAAAACGAAAGCCAAAAGCGCGCAAGCAATACCCGTTGTCGCCCTGGTAGGCGACATTACCATTCTCATAAAACGAGCCGATCTCCAAATGGAGGTCGGCTCGCTTTTCGACTGCGGCATGCGACTTAGATGTCGTAGTAGAGCATGAATTCGTACGGATGCGGTCGCAGTGCGATCTGCTCGAATTCGTTGACTTGCTTGTAGTCGATGTACGTGTCGATAAGGTCCTTGCTGAAGACCCCACCCTTGAGCAGGTAGTCGTGATCGGCAGCAAGAGCATCGAGAGATTCCTTGAGCGTTCCGGGCGTTTGTGCGATGCCCTTCTTCTCTTTCGGCTCCATCTCGTAGATATCTCGGTCGACTGGTGGTGGCGGAACGATCTTGTTCTCGATACCATCAAGCCCGGCCATCAACAGCGCAGCGAATGCGAGGTACGGATTCGCGGATGGGTCTGGCGCGCGGAATTCAATTCGTTTGGCCTTCGGTGATTTGCTGACCATTGGAATTCGAACGCAGGCGGATCGGTTTCGGGCGGAGTATACCAGGTTGATTGGAGCTTCGTAACCGGGGACCAATCGGCGGTAGGAGTTAGTAGTAGGTGCGCAGAACGCGAGTAGGGAAGGCGCGTGCTTCAACAATCCGCCGATGTAATGGAGGGCCATCTCAGAAAGTTGACCGTAACCTTTTTCATCGTAG